>JAFWKC010000087.1 GCA_017514345.1 Eubacterium sp. | reverse complement strand
TGTGAGTATTACTGCGAGGATGAAGCTGACAACCCTTTTTGTTAAAAAGCTCATACTGCACCCCCCTACGCCTGCTTTGCGGTATAGACCGCATACAGCTTCTTTTCGCCGCCGCTCGCAAGGTCGTAATATGAACGGCAGATAAAAAGCGTACCGTCGGCTTTTAGCTTACTGATATCGTCGCGCGTAAAGCCATATTCAATATTCGTAATCTTGTAATCGTAGCTGTCGTTTGAGTAAATTTCGAGCGTTACGGCGTCGCCGACCTTCGCTCCCCTGAACGCGCCGAGCTGGTTTTGCGCCCCCGTACCTTCAAGAATAAACGTACCGTTATTCCACGGCTCAGTCGAGCCCTCTGCGGCAAAAAGCGAATTTGAATAGCTTTCGGCATACGTTATGTCAGCCGCGTAATCAGCGTATTTTATTTTTCCGACGTACGCGCCGCCGTCAAGGTCGCTGAGCTTTGTAAACTCCTGCGTACGGTATGTAACTGCGTTCTGGGTAACCTCGATTTCGTCCTTCGGGGCTGCCTTAACAACTATGAACATACCTACCAAGAACACAGCCGTTATAATAAGCGGAATAATAACGGCACGCCTCAGAAAATTATAAGTCATTATCTTCATAAGTGTTACCTCAATCATTTTCAAAACAAATGCCGATGGAGTTATCCGTCGGCAACATTAATATTATATCACATAATTATTCACATTACAATACTTTTATTATTTCTATTTCAGCAGTATAATATAGTCAGGATATTATATCCTATTATCGACCAAGGAGGTACTAAGTTATGATTAACATTACAGCAAGAGGTTTCGAATTAAAGCAGGGCGCAAAGGACGGAATTGAGTCCGAGCTCAGAAGAATTGAAAAGATGCTTCCGAGCGACGCCGTTTTTGACGTAACCCTTAAAAAGATAAAGGAAGGATATCAATGCGATATTACGGTTAAGCACTTCGGCTCGTTCATCCGCGGCGAGGCTCAGGCAGAAAGAATTGAGCCCGTTATCGACGCCGCAGTTGACGACCTCAAAAGAAAGCTCCGCAAGCTCAAGACGTACTTTGTTGACAAGAAGCGCAAGGGCGGAATAGATGAGATTGCCTTTGCGATTGATGAGCTGAGCGAAGAGGTTACGATGGACAACTTTGACGAGGCTTATTACGAAAGCGTAGACGTAACGAGAACGAAAAGAATTTCACCGAATATGATGACCGACGACGAAGCGATTGTACAGATGGAAATGCTCGGACACAGCTTCTTCGTATTCCTCGGAATTGACGGCGAAACGAGAATTGTATATAAGCGCAAAAACGGCTACGGTCTGTTGATTTGCGAATAGAAAAAAGCGGACGATGTCCGCTTTTTTCAGTATTCGGTATTCGTTTTTCAGTATTCAGATTTGGCCTTTGGCCTTTGGTCTAATCTGTCCGAGCGAAGCGAGTAACCAAAAGCTTAAAGCTACTTATATTTTTCCGCCTGCAAATTGAACATATACGCATACGTTCCGTCAAGCGCCATAAGCTCCTCGTGTGAGCCCTCCTCGATAATTTCGCCGTTTTCCATAACGTAAATTCTGTCTGCGCTGACGGTAGTTGACAGACGATGCGAAATGAACACAACCGTTTTGTCCTGCGCCGCTTCTATCATCGACTGGTTGAGGTTGTACTCGGCTATCGGGTCGAGGTTTGCCGACGGCTCGTCGAGGATAACGTACGGGCAGTTCTTGTAAAATGCGCGCGAAATTGCGACCTTCTGGCTTTCGCCGCCCGACATCATAACGCCGCTGTCGTCAAATTCGCGGAGCAGATAAGTGTCAATTCCGTTGTCGACCTTCTTAGAAAATCCGCTGTGCCTTAGCGCACGCTCTGCGCGCTCTCTGTCGACGTTAGTGTCAAGCGCAACGTTTTCGCCGAGCGTCGCGGCAAAGACCTGAAAGTCCTGGAAAACTGCCGAAAATCTGTCGCGGTGCGATTTTAGCGTGACGTCGCGGATGTCCTCGCCGTCAATGAGTATTTCGCCGCCGCTGACGTCGTAGAGCCTGAGCAGAAGATTTGTAAGCGTAGTCTTGCCAGCGCCGTTATAGCCCACGAGGGCTATTTTTTCTTTCGGCTTGATTTTGATATTTATGTTTTTGAGCGTCGGCTCGTCGTTGCCTGGATAAGTAAAGCTGACGTTTTTCAGCTCAACCGTTTTCGGATCGCCGTTTTCAGCCGTACCCTCGCCGTCCTTGATATACGTTTTGCGGTTGAGGAATTCGCGGTATTTTTCAATAAGCCTTGCGCTCTCAGAAAAACGCCTAACAACGCCGACCGTGAGGAACGAAAACGAGGTTGCAATCTGAAACGCGCCGTTAAAGGTTGCAACGAAATCGCCCGCTGACAGCGTGTGAGTTTTCAGCACGCAGTAGCCGAGATACATCGGCAGAAGAAGCATAAAGCCGAAAATCTGCACGCCGCTCTCCTGGCAGAAATAGATGAAATCAATCTTGCGGGCGTACTTAATCTGGTTGTCGATAACGTCGTCAGCCGCGTCGTTATATCTGTCGAGCAGAAGCGGCTTTACGTCGTTCATACGGACCTCCTTGCAGTAGTCCTGAAGATAGAACACGCGCGCAAAATAGTCAGCCCTTCTGTGATATCTGTTGTTGTCAATCTGGCGCTGAGCCTGAAGCTTTCCGATTTTTCGGCTGACGGGCGTAAACACAGCAACGACAACAAGGATTATCAGCAGGCACATCGGGTCAATCGTAAGAAGAATTGAGCCTATCGTAATCAGCGAAACGACCTCGCCGATATAGTTCTGGACGAGTCCGAGCACCATCGTGACGCGCGTACCCGACGAATTGATAACGAGTATAAAGTTGTTGTAAAAATCTGGGTCATCGTAGCTCGAAAGGTCAAGGTCCTTCGCCTTTTTATACAGCATCTCGGACATACCCTTGCTCACCTTTTCAAGCTCTACGGTAAAGAAGAATTCGCGGTAAAACCAGTTGAGCGTTTCCGTAACGAGCAGGATAATTGCTATCGCGATAACTGCCTTGACAATCTTCATTTTGTCGTCGCCGTTTGCGATAACGTCGATAACGTACTTTACGCCGAGCACCGAAATGATACGCGTCGGAAGTCGCATCAGCACGCCCCAGAAGCACTCGCCGATTACAAGAAGCGGTGAGATTTTGAACAGCAGCTTCAGCAGATAGAATATGTTAGATATCGTTGAATGAGTAGGCTTATCAGCTCTGAAATCAGCCATTGTCGCTCACCTCCTCGCCCGTATAGCGCGACGCCTGCAGAGTAAACATTCTGCTGTATTCGCCGCCCTTTTCCATAAGCTCGCTGTGGCTTCCTGCTTCAAGCAGCTGTCCGCCGCTGAGCACGTAAATCCTGTCGCTGAGCACAGCAGACGAAAGTCTGTGCGAGATATATACAACCGTTTTGTCCTTTGTTACGCTGATTAAGTTTTCGTACATTTTATACTCAGCAATCGGGTCAAGCGCAGACGAAGGCTCATCGAGAATCGCAACGTCAAATTCACGCGCAAAAAGACGTGCAGCCGCAGTTTTCTGCTGCTCGCCGCCCGAAAGACCCGCGCCCTTTTCGTCAAATTCACGCGTTAGAACAGTATCGGCAAGCTCGGGCAGAGTCTTGATTTTGTCCCAAACGCCGCTTTGAATAAGCGCCTGGCGCGCAATTTCCTTTTCCTCGTCCGTACCCTCGTGACACAGCACGTTTTCGTTAACCGAAAGCGCGAACGTCTTGTAGTCCTGAAAGACGGTAGCAAAACGCCTTCTGAGCGACTCGGCGTTATATTTTTTAACGTTGACGCCGTTATAAAGCACCTCGCCCTCAGTCGCGTCGTAGAAGCGAAGCATAAGCTTTACAAACGTCGTCTTGCCCGCGCCGTTTACGCCGACGATAGCGACGGTTTCGCCCTTATTGATTTTCAGGTTGATGTTTTCAAGCGAATACTTGTCAGCCGACGGATATTTAAACGACACGTTTCTGAATTCAAGGCTTTCAAACTCGCCTGCTTCAAGCGTGCCGTCCTCGACCTGAGTTTCGTAATCGAAGAAATCGCGTAAATTCTGAAAGTACAGCGCAACGTTTGCAAGCTCGGCAATCGAGTCTGCAATCGTCATCGTCGTCTGGCGCACTGAGTTAATAGACGACAGCACGACGGAAAAGCCAGAAATGTCAAGTCCGCTGTTGTTAATAAACTGATACGACGCAAAGGAATACGTACCCACGATAGGCACGAGCTCACCGAAAAACGAGCCGACCATACTTAGCGCAAACAGCTTTTTGCCATATGTTTTGATAATCCTGATATTGTCGTTAACTGCCTTGTAAAAGCGATTGAGAATAACCGAAAAGATATTCGAGGTACGCATATCCTTTGAAAAATCCTTTAGGAAAACTGTACGCTCGGTGTACGACTTGATACGGTTATTCGTCGTCATTTTCAGGTCGCGCTTGTAGAGGAGTTTACTCCTTAGTATCTGTACCACAAACACCATAAGCACGGGCGCTAAGAAGATAAGATACTTAGGGTCAATCGTCGTTACGATGCCGACAACGAGTATAAGCGCGATAGCGTTGCCGACTAAATTCGACACGTCAACGGCAAACGCCATAAAGAAGCCGCGCGTGAGAATATCCGTGGCGCGCATATACGCGTCATAAAACGCAGGGTCCTCATAACAGCTGACGTCAAGCTCTGCTGCCTTTTTGAAAATTAGATTATTAAGTCCCTTATATACCTTTTTCCACGCTACGTTCTGGGCATAGTCGCAGGCGATTATAATAATCTCGTACACCATACCGACTGCGAAAAACAAAAGCAGACATTTTGCAAAATACTCAAATGTCGCCTCGCCCTCGATAATCGTAAGCAGTACCTTTAAGAACAGAACGCCCTGGAAAAACAGCGAAAATACAGCTGTGCTCGTCTGTGCAAGAACTGCGGCAGGAATTACCGTCCTGTCGGATTTGTGCAGTATTTTCAGGGCATATATCATATTTTTGAACACGGGAACCTTTTCCTCATGCGGCGGTACCCAACGCGGCATATAATCACCCCCGTTAACCAAAATCTATGCTATTATAACACAAAAATATTTCTATAACAATATGTTAATTTGTATAAATTTTAATTATTTGTTGCAATTGTAAATAAATATGATATAATCTTCTTGAAATTAATTAAAAGGCAAGGTGAATTCTATGGAACAAAAACCGATTACTGCAATCATCGTAGGCGCAGGACACAGAGCCTTCGTTTACAGCGAGCTTGCAAAAACAAATCCAGAAATGCTCAAAATCGTTGGCGTTGCCGACCCTAATCCAGTAAGGCGTAAAAAGGCTATGGAATACTTCGGCTTCGGCGAGGATATGTGCTTTGAAAGCGCACAGGAGCTTGCTTCTAAGGGTAAGCTTGCCGACACCGTAATCAACGGCACGATGGACGAGCAGCACCTTGAAACTGCTATTCCCCTTCTTGACGCAGGCTACGATATGCTTCTTGAAAAGCCTTTTGCTGTCAACGAGGACGAAATGTGGCAGATTGTTAACTGTGCAAAGAAGAATGACTCAAAGGTTATGATTTGTCACGTACTAAGATACACTCCGTTTTATTATGCAATCAAGGAGCGCATCTACAACGGCGAAATCGGCGACGTAATTAATATCCAGACGACCGAGCACGTTTCGTACCATCACCTTTCAACCTCATACGTGCGCGGCAAGTGGGCAAATTCCAAGAAGTGCCACACGACAATGCTTCTTGCAAAGTGCTGTCACGACCTTGACATTATGATGTGGATGATGAGCGAAACAAAGCCGTGCTCAATCAGCTCATACGGCAGCAAATTCCAGTTTAAGCCAGAAAACGCTCCCGAGGGCGCAGGAACAATCTGTATGAAGGACTGTCCTCACGTTGACACCTGCGACTTTTCGACAAAGCGTCTTTACATAGACCATCCAGACCGTTGGGCATTCTACGTATGGGATGCGCTTGAGGATATCGAAAATCCGACAATCGAGGACAAAATCGCGCTTATGAAGAGCGACAATCCGTACGCAAGATGTATCTACAAGTGCGACAACGACGTTGTTGACCATCAGAGCGTAATGGTTAACTTTGAGTCGGGCGCAACTGGTACTCACAATATGGTCGGCGGTTCAGCAGAGCCGAGAAGAAACATTCACATCGTCGGCACGAAGGGCGAAATCTTCGGCAACTTTGAAGAGAGCAAGTTCACGGTACTGAAGATTAATCCTTCACCAGACGCACACCACGAGGAATGCGACGTTGAAGAGGTTGACCTCAGAGTAAGCGGTGATATGGTCGGCGCATACGGCGGACACGGCGGCGGTGATGAAAGACTTGCTGCTGACTTCGTTAAGTTCGTTCGCGGCGAACAGCCGAGCCTTGCGTGCACGTCGGTATTCGACAGCGTAGCAGGACACCTTTCGGTATACCGCGCTGACAAATCGCGTGAAAACGACGGCGCTCCACAGGAAATAGAGCTGTAAAAAAAGACGGGTTCAAGCCCGTCTTTTTAGTATTCAGTATTCAGCAGGGCGGCTTTCATAAGCCGCCTTTCTTTGGCCTTTGACCTTTGGCCTTGGGCCTACTTTTCCTCATGATACTCTTTTTCAGTATTTACGTTCCAGATATTATCCTTATCAGTTTCGCCTGAAAGGATATTCTTAACTGCCTCAAACGAGGTACACATACTGTGGTCGATGTTGTTGTAACGGTGCTGACCGTTCCTGCCGACGCAGTAGAGGTTAGGAATCGTGTTGAGGTATTCCCTTAGCTCGTCCATATGCTCATACGTATCGAAATACGCGGGATACGCCTTCTTTACGCGCTCAACGTGATAATCGAGCGCTTCGTCCGCGGACTCAACAAGCCCCATCGTAACCATCTCTTTAATCGCCATATGAGCAAACTCGTCGTCTGTCATAGACCACATTCCATCGCCCTCGTTGCAGAAATATTCAAGTCCAATCCACACGGTGTGTTCAAGGTCCTTGACCATATACGGCGACCAGTTGTTGAAAATCTGAAAACGTCCCATATTAACGTTTCTGTCGTGAACGTAAACCCAGTTATCGGGTACGATGTTGCCGACAGTTTTTATTTTTGTTTCGTTTTTCAGCTTTAGCTTTTCAACGAGCACGCCGACGGTCATATAATCCCTGTACGGAAGCCCTGCAGCGATGTCGTAATACTGCTTTGGCACGTCGTTCATACCCGTCACCAAATCCTTAACAGGCATTGAGGAAATAATCACGTCGCCCTCAACCGTAACTCTTTCGCCGTCCTTTTCATAAACGAGTCCCGTAACGGCGTTGTCGCCGTTTTTGATTACGTTAACGACCTTCGCATTTTTGATAATCGTGCCGCCCATTTTTTCAAAATCAGCCGCAGTTATCTCCCAAAGCTGACCTGGACCGAGCTTCGGGTACGCAAATTCCTCGATTAACGACGTTTCAACCTTGCGGTTTTTCTTATTAAACAGCTTGCCGAAAACGTCCTTAAGCACGGCTTTGATAGAAAGCCCCTTAACGCGCTGTGCGCCCCATTCTGGCGAAATATCGCGCGGGTGCCTGCCCCAAAGGTTTTCAGTGTAATTCTCAAAGAACATCGTATACAGCTTTTTGCCGAAACGGTTGATGTAAAAATCCTCAAGCGACTTTTCCTCGCGCTTGTGAAAAACGGTTTTCAGATAGCTCATACCAACTGCAAAAGTCGTAAGAAAGCCCATATTCTTTATCGTTTCAAATTTGAGCGAAATGGGATAATCAAAAAATTTGTTGTTGAAGTATATCCTCGAAAGCCTGTTACGGCGCAGCATTACCCTGTCGGTTTTCTTTGGGTCTGGCCCTCCGTCAACGGTAGCAGACATCCTGTTAAGCGCGGCGTAATCATACGGCAAAACGCCCTGAGTAGGCATAACCTTTTCCCACCACGCGTTAACCTCGGGAACCTTTGTGAAAAAGCGGTGTCCGCCCATATCCATACGGTTTCCGTTGTGGTTCACGGTCCTCGAAATGCCGCCGAAGCAGTCGCTTTCTTCAAAAACTACGACTTCATATTCACTTGATTTGTCGAGCAGCTCATACGCCGCGGTAAGTCCTGCGGGACCTGCTCCGATGATTAAAGCCTTTTTCATCACGTAAATCCTTGTGTCAATGATATCCTTATCATTATAACATATATTTTAATAAATGCAACAAATCATTTTTGCTCTCGACAATTTGTTATTATGTGATATAATGTAACCAGAATATTACTGCGAGGGAAAAATATGAATTTTGAAAAAGCGACAATAAACGACGCGTCTGATTTTGTTTTACTGTCGGACTACGTTCCGAGTATAGTGCAGGAAATACGCTACTACTCAACCTACAATTTCATAGGCGACCGTATCGACGGCTACGAGCAGCCGTGCGCAATTATCACAAAGGAAGCGGCGCGCGCTCTGAAGGCAGTCAGCAACGAGCTGAACGTAAAGGGCTTTCGTCTGAAGGTGTTTGACGCGTACCGTCCTGCAACGGCAGTAAAGCATTTTGTGCTTTGGGGCATTGAGGACCTCGACCAGCGTATGAAGCCGTTTTTCTATCCAGATTTAGAAAAAACCGAGCTTTTTGAGCAAGGCTATATTGCAAGCAAATCGAGCCATAGCCGCGGCAGTACGGTTGATTTGACGCTGCTGAATATGGAAACGGGCAAGGAGGTCGATATGGGCAGTCCGTTCGACTTTTTCAGCGAGGTATCGCATCCCGATTACAGGGGCATAACTGACGAGCAATATGCAAACAGAATGATGCTCCAGAGTGTTATGGTAAAGCACGGCTTTGAGCCTATCGACTGCGAATGGTGGCACTTTACGTTAAGGAACGAGCCATTCCCGTCGACTTACTTTGAGTTTCCCGTTACAGCAGAGGTGCTGAAAAGATAAAAAATCGCCGTGTTTCGCTTCTGAAACGCGGCTTTTTGTATGAATTTTGGCATTATGTGTCCAAAAGTTTGGACATATAGCCTTTTTGGTGTATACAAACTCGCTGTTATATGATATGTTATCGTTGGGACGGGGAAACAACCCATTCTTAAATACTCTCAACAAAATGTGTGTTTGTCATATTTTATCCTTTCAAACCTTCAAACCTTTCACTCTTCAATTTCGTTTCCCCGTCCAGGCAAGAGGTGATATTATGTTTATTTTTAAAGTGATATTCTGGATTTTAGCACTCCCCTTCAAGATACTCTTTTTCTGGCTACCGTCGGGAAGCGACAGCTACGAAACGAACGACGAGGAATATATGTTCTGGAAAGACCAGGGACATAATTATTAGAATACGCAATAAAACAAAATGGCAGGCTGAGAAGAAGCCTGCCTTTTTACTATAGGCATTGAGGAGTCGAACTTAGCCTTAATATTTTTTCTGTGCTCTTCAACCTTGCTCTTGAACTCCTCGTTCTTCTCTTTTCTGAATTCAGCGTGAGCCTGACGAGCCAATTCTGCTTCCATCATACGCGCTTCTTCGACCTCCTGAGCAACGACAGCAGCATCGTAGCGCATAATTGTTGTGTTGTAGCTGCTGAACCTTTCGTCAAGAACAGCCTCGTCCTCTTCTGCAACAAGAGCAACGCAAAAAGCGAAACGTCAAAGACGGCATATTGTAAATTTTAGCAAATTATGTTATATTATTTATTGACAACAAACGTGATTATGGAGGTCGCTATGTTTTACTATTTATTAACCCCGATTTTCACTTATAATTTCATATTGATTTTAGCGGCGATTGTTCCAGCGGTATTCCTTATGTTCAAGGTTTATAAATCAGACAGGCTGGAAAAGGAAAGCCCCCATATGCTGTGGACGCTTGTCAAGGCGGGTATTCTTTCGTCGCTCCTTGCGCTCGTTGAAGAGAAGATTTTATCCGTAATTCTTGATTCCTTATTAGACGCAAACACGCTTGCGTATAATATTATTCTGTACTTCGTAATCGTTGCGGGAGCTGAGGAAAGCTCAAAGCTAATCTTCCTGAAGCGTAACACCTGGCGCAGCGACGAATTCAACTGCCGATATGACGGCGTTGTGTACGCGACGTTAGTTTCTCTTGGCTTTGCGCTGTGGGAAAACATCAGCTACGTTTTAACTTACGGAATTGCGACAGCCGTTGTTAGAGCAGTTACGGCAATTCCAGGTCACGCCTGCTTCGGCGTATTTATGGGCGTATTTTACGGAATAGCGAAGAAGTATGACAAAAGCGGAAACAAGGCCGCGTCAAAGTTTTTCAGGCTGTTATAGTTTATCGTTCCTGCTCTTCTTCACGGTGCATACGACTACATCGCTACTATCGAGGAACAGCAGGGCGGCTGGTACTTCCTCGCCTTCGTTGCTGTACTGTTTATCGTTTCGTATATATTAGTCAGCAGAAATTCAAAAAGAGATAAATACATATAAACTAATCACAAACACATATTTCACGGGTAAAGGATATGAAACTGAGAATTTGATTAAAGGTAATGAAAAGAACTGGCATACTGAAAATGCTTCTCGGCTTTATTGTCGTATTCTTTATTGCTTCGATACTGATTATGGTAGTCGAGCCGAGCATTAACAATCTTGCCGACGCGCTGTGATATACGTTTGTTGCTTCGACGTCAATCGGCTTCGGCGACATATGCCCCGAAACGCATATCGAAAAAATAATAACGGTGCTAATAACGATTTACGAGGTTATAATCGTCGCTATGCTTACGGGCGTTATACTCACCTTTTACATCGAGTTTATCAGGATTAAGGAAAAGGAAACTATCGACTACTTCCATGAGGAGCTTGAAAAGCTCCCCGAGCTTTCAAGAGATGAGCTGAAAAGCCTTTCTGCAAAAATCAAGGATTTCAACTCAAAGAACAAATAACTGCAACATATTTATTTTACTATGAACGTATTTGATTTTGACAACACAATTTATGACGGTGAAAGCTCGCTCGATTTATTCTTCTTTTATATCGTGCGAAAGCCGTGGCTGATAAAGCACCTGCCCACGGTGCTGAAAGCGTTTGCACGCTACAAAAAGGGCGACGTTCCGCTTTCTGAGGTGATTGAACGCTACGTTCCAATGGTCGAAAAGGACGCGCTTCGCGTTTTTGATTTTGAAAACGACCCGAAGATTTTCTGGGACAAGCACGAAAAGAAAATTAAGCCGTTGTATAATAAGCTTCGCTCAGACGACGACTTAATCATCACCGCTTCGCCCGACTTCAATATCGAAGAAATCTGCTGCCGTCTTGGCATAAGGCGTCACCTTTGCTCGCGCGTTGACAAAGCTACAGGAAAAATTCTTTTTGTGAACATACGCGAAAACAAAATCAAGGCGTTTGAGGAGGCTTACGACGACGTTACGATTGAAAATTTCTACACCGACTCGCCTGAAAACGACGCGCCGCTGATTGAAAAAGCCGTCCACGCCTTCGTTGTAAAAAAGAGCGACGTAACGCAAATAAAATAATTCAAAAAATCATAACCACCCGTTGAACGGGTGGTTTGTACAAGCCCTATAAGGGCTGCCTACTGGCTCGCCGACTAAAAGTCGGCACCGAATCATATTATCCCATTATTACTTCAGGCAGCCGCTCTCGTGCAGCTGTCTTTTTTTGCCTGTTTGGCTTCCCCTTGAGGGGAAGCTGTTGAGGAGCAAAGCGACGAAACTGATGAGGTGGAATGGATATTATTGTTGGATATAGCAGATTGCATTATTTAACGGTGCTGCGCGCCTACACCTCATCCGTCACTTCGTGACACCTTTTGCTAGCTCAGACGCGCCCCTCTGTCGCTGTGCGACATCTCCCCGTTTATCGGGGAGTACCTCAAGGAGAAGGCTTTTTCAGCATATCTTCTTCGGCTTGCAATAAGCTCGCCAAATTTGTTTTTACTAAAGCATTTTTATTCCCCCAGTAAAACTGGGGGTTTATTCTGTGCTTAAGACCAAGTAAAAACGACCGCTTTGTATCAAAGCAGTCGTACTTACTTGGTGCAGAAGATGGGACTTTCCTCTCGCGGACAGAAGGTCCACTGGACCTTCTTCCTGTTTTTGCCCAGCAAAGCATTGCACGGCAAAAACAGAAGCTCATTTCAAGTCCCTTCACTAAAGAATAATACCGTATACCCAGTTGGGTATACGGTATTATTGGTGCAGAAGATGGGACTTGAACCCACACCGACTTATCGCCGACTAGAACCTGAATCTAGCGCGTCTGCCATTCCGCCACTTCTGCATATTAATTTGTGTACGCGTGACTCTTGCGGTTCCCAAAATTTGTTTCGGCTTGGAGCGCCAACAAATTTTGACCGCGGCGCCATCCTCAACTCGCTTCTTCTCGCACTGCGAGCGCTTCGTTGACGATGCTGCCATTCCGCCACTTCTGCATATTCAGTTATCAGTTGTTGGTTACCGCTAACAGCTTACTGCTAACTAAACAACTGCCTTGATATAGTATCACATCAAGGCAGATTTGTCAAAGGTTAATTTTTCTTCTTTTTTGAATCGGCGTCGAGCTTTATTCTTTCGGGCGGGACCCAGAGATTAATTCTGCCCGTATCGTTAAACGCCTTGAGCGTCATAACGGTTATCGGCACGATAAACATACCGAGGAAGCCGAAGAGCTTAAGTCCGAAATAGAGTCCCATAAGCGTTACAATCGGGTGTACGCCGAGCGAGTCGCCGACGATTTTCGGCTCGATGTACTGACGGATAACCGTTATTACAGCGTACATAATAACTATGCCGATAGCCTGCTTATAGTTGCCCATTATCAGCGATATAATCGCCCACGGAACGAGTATGCCGCCCGAGCCTGCGATTGGCATAATGTCGAATATCGCAATCAGAATTGCTATGAAGATGTAGTAGTTATTCTTCATTATTCCGAGCATCGACAGCACCGAAAAGCCGAGGAACAGCTCAAAGAACGTGATGAGCATAATCAGCCCGTACGCTCTGATCATCTTTAGTATTGTTTTGCTGAATACCTGCTTGATTTCAACGAGCAGATTCTTTTTGTTATCAGGAAGCTGCTTCTGGATAAATCTTACGATACGGTCGTAATCCTTTGTGAACAAAATCCACGCGATAATGCCGATTACAACGCCGAGAACAATGGACGGAACGTTTTTGACTACGCTTACCATACTTGTAAGTCCGCTGCTCACGCCGCTTTTGATGGAGCCGAGCTTAAGCGAGCTTACGTCAAAGTCCTCGATAAGCGGAGTGAAGAAGTTCTGTACTGATTCGCTGACGGATTTGTAAAGCGAGTCGGGCAGGAATTTCAGTATACCGAGTATTTCCGTTTCGAGCGTGGACAAAAAGCTCGGCACGTCGTTAAGCTGCTCGACGAACGATTTGACAAAATCAACGATTTTCGTAACTGCAGCGCTGAGCAGAAGTCCGAGCGGAAGCATTATTACAAGTATCGTAAGCACGACGAGCAGTATGCTCCAGAATGCGTGGTGCTTATGCTTCGTCTTTTTCTC
>JAFWKC010000086.1 GCA_017514345.1 Eubacterium sp. | reverse complement strand
GTTACATCAGGTCTCTCTTTTTTAATCAGCTTGAAAAGTTTGTGACAATACTTGATATCGCCAAGAATACTTGTACCGTTTTTATTAACAGGAACAATAAAGAACCTTGCACCAAGTTCAGTAATCTTTTCTACATCAGTATTATCAGGACCTGTAACAATAACCTCATAGCCTTTTGCGATAATCGATTTAACCAATTCACCCCTGAAATTGTATACTGTTCTGTTTTTCGGTGATATGAGTAAAAATTTCATAGTTAGAATGGTAAAATTGAATTGATTGTGAAAATTACGTTAAGCATAAATGCTCTGAAGTCGGTTTCCTTAAGATTTACAACTCTGATATTCATATCATACAGTTCCTTATTAAGAACCTTCTTCATATCAAGATGATGCTGGTCGCTGATTCTCTTTTCAAGCGGTACCTTAAACATCAAATCAAGGAATTTCCTATTGTTGTAAATAATAGTGATATCCGAATAGAGCTTCATTTCGGATATGTTCATTCCGCCCCAGCTTCCCCAGGTTACTTCATTGTAATTCATATCAGCAATTGGATACTGAGATGGAATCTTATCATATTCAAAATCATTTATATACTGCTCAAACAGCTTGTCGACCTTGTGAGCAAGAGAACGGTTGAATATAAAGATTTTATAAAAGTTTCTGAAAAGCTTCGGTGACATTTCAGGAAATGATTTTCTTCCGTAATGCTTATACCAATAAGCTCTGATGGTTTCGCTAACCCAGGATTTAACCTCAACGTCACAATCAAGGTTCTTAATTAAATAAATACGTTTTCTGTATTCGTTATATGGATGCTTGATAACATAACCGTTGTTATGATTAATAATTTCAATCATCTCGTCATAATCATCAAGGCCTTCAGGTGTTTCAGGAATGTTGAACAACAATCTTTCTACGTTAAATCTGTCAGCTATCTTTTCAGCGGCAGCAGCGTCAATAGTTTCTTTTTCTGCAGAAACATAGTTGAATACTTTAAATCTGTTGTAAATTCCGTTAGCGGCAGCAAACGTAGTGTTACTGTCAATACCGCCTGTAAGAGAAATATAAGGTTTTTCCCATTTTTCGGAAACCAATTCCATATTTCTCTTAAGGATATCTGCGCCTTGATTGATTACCTCGTTATATTCTTCCTCATTAGCAACCTCTTTTAAATCTTTAAGAGGATAAAAACGCTTGTGTGAAATTGTAGTACCATCCAAAGTATATTCGATATTCGGAACAATTCTTTTTATTTCATCAAACGGAGATAAATCAGCAGGTAAATATGCGCCCATAACACGATAATACCACTTGTATTCAGTAAGCTCTTTTGCAATATCTGTCATTTTGAGATTACAAATATCGCCTGCAATCTGCGGATGAGAAACAAGATAAAAATCACCGTTTGCGATGCCGCTGTACGCAGACTGCATTCCAGACGGGTCAACCTGATAAAACATTTTACCGTCAGCAATATAACCCGTAACATATATTCCTGTAATTTCATCAACAGCATCCTGATACTCGTTAGCGAAATACTTTTCTGCAATTCTTTGAAGAACTTCAGTTTCGTCGTATTTCATTATGAAAGGATCATAAACGCTACCGAAAACAAAGAAAATTACTCCGTTTTGTTCATATTTAGTAAACTTCTGCCATTTATGAGTATATGCTGAAAATCTGTCATCAATATCAGTCTTGTTCCAGTTGCCGCAAAATGGGAACTCAGCAATATCGATGTTTTGATTATCTGTAAGCATAAAGCTTCTTGCAAACAAATAATCGCTTAAATAAGGCTTTTCTTTAACAATCTGTCGTACGTCCATTTAGAATCCTCCTATTTCAAATTGTTTGTTATAGTTTCAAATAATCTATCCGAATTGTTTTCACCTATGAAGGAATTGTGTGGGGTAACAATTACATTTTTCATATCCCACAAGCAACTATCGGTTGAAAGTGGCTCCTCCTCAAACACATCAAGGACGGCGCCGAAAACTAATTTTGCATCAAGCGCTTTCGTTAAATCCTGTTCATTAACCAGCTTGCCGCGCGCTATGTTGACAAAAATTGCAGAATCTTTCATTAATTCAAACTTTTTCTTATCAAAAAAGCCAACGTTATCATCTGTAAGAGGAAGCGTCAATATCACTACGTCTGCCTTTGAAAGCTCAGCGTCAAGTGCGTCAAGCGGAAATACGTCGTCAAAGCACTCGTTTTTTGCAGGATAAAGGTCAACTCCTATAACTACTGCGTCAAACGCCCTGAAACGCTTGGCTACCTCTGTGCCGATATTTCCAGCACCAACTATGCAAACGCGCTTTCCTGCAAGCTCAAGCAATCCCCTGTGCTTTTCCCATTTGTGTTCTTTCTGATTATCAAAAAAGAATCGGGACTGCTTATAAAGCTCAAGCACACCGCAGACGGCAAATTCTGCCATCGGGATACTGTAAACGCCTTTTGCATTATGTATTTCAATATCGTGCTCCCTGATATAATCCAACGGCACACGGTCAAAGCCAGCGCTTGTAAGTTGAATATACCGAAGGCTCTTAAACTTTTCGATCGGATTGAACAAAAACAAACCGTTACATATTACGCCTTCAATATCGCTCACATCAAAATCAATCGGTACGCGTTCATCCTGAACGTACACAATCTCATTATCGAGTGACTTGATATATTCAATTTGCTCATCTGTGTACTTGAATGCACCAGTAAGTAGCAGTTTCATTAAGCGCTCACTATCTTTTCAATAATCTTTGCAGTTTCTTTATGCTTTTCAGCGAAGAACTGCTCGTCCTGTTTTGCGAGCATCTGCTCGTATTTTTTATTGTTTTCAACGCCTTCTATGAAAGCCGTTTCAATCTCGTTTATATCTGTGGTTTTCGACGTGTCGCAGAATGCTCGCGACAGAATAACCATTGATGAATTCAGTCTGTAATGCTCAGCAAGAACGTTTTCTGCAGGAAGCAGGTCGTCTGCTCCGACTTTGCCTACGCCGCCAAATCCGAATTTCAACTCTGCAAGTTTAAACTTCTTAACAAGCTCATCAACCGTGCCGTCCGTTACAAGCTCAAACAGAAACGTCTTTCCCTGACTGATTTTCAAATCATTAAGGCCAACGTATATTTCATCAAAGCCACCGTTTTCGATAACCTTGTCGACACATTTTGCTGCTTCGTCCGTTTCGAGAAGAAGTATTGTCTTTGCTCTGCTGTTGACGTATTTAACAAACTTGGAAACCTCCTCTGGCGTTTTCCAGTAAGGAAGCATAATTACGTCAGCTCCTGCGCGAACGGTCTGTTCGATTTCTTCCTCAGAGCCGTCGTGTATCGGATTTACTCGAACAAGAAGCTCAGCTTTATTTAGCACCGACTTAACGCGCTTAACATCATCGATGGTATGATGATTTTTTACAGTATCCATGCCCTTTGGCTGACGAAGCTCCTTGCCGATGTATTCCATATCGACAAAAATTCTGTTAACGCCAGCCTTTTCGGCTATTTTTGCAACCTGCGTATTGTTAGTTATGTAAAAAAGTTCAAGCATTATACGTTTACGCTTTCGTTT
>JAFWKC010000085.1 GCA_017514345.1 Eubacterium sp. | reverse complement strand
TGCGGTATCTGCTCTCTGCGTATGAGGAACCTCGGCGAAGCAGCTTGTTTATTTCATCATTGGTAATGAAATATTGTCTGTCGGGGTTAAAGCCGGATTGTGCCTTAAAGTCAACCTTTTCAAGCGACATACCCTGCATAATCTCATAAACATATTCAGGAGAATACTTAAAAGCATATCTGTAAATACCCTTCACATTGCCTCGCCTGAGGTCATCCATAAACTCGATATAGTCATTATCAAGGTCGTTAAAGGTGTCAGGATTTGCGAGTAAGCCCTTAACAATTTCAACCTCATCAGGATAGCCGTAAACCTCTTTTAACGGTTCAGAAAGCGAAGGAAAACAACGCTCCTTACTGTCCTTATCCATATCACGATAAAAGGTCACAATGCGTTCTGTAAGAAGGGAAAGCTCATGGTCGTCAACCTTATCAAGCTGATACTGTGGCATATATCTACCGAGGTCAAGCAGTTCACGGATACGCTTTGCCGCCTGTTCCCAAGTCAGATGTGTTGCAGACGACTTTTGAGCCGTATTGCCTTTGGCAATATTAATGCCGTTCTCGTCATACCAAACGGATATCTGCTCACCGTCAAAGAAGAAACCTGTACCGTTTATACCATAATGGGATTTTAGAAATTTGGCATTGTATTCCGTTCCTCTGTCCCTACGGAAGAACATAGCAATATCAAGAGTGCTGTTAGTATCGTTAGAACCGATACATAATGCTTCATCAATAATCTGCTGCGAGATACCGAAGTCAGCGAATAAGGAAACCTGTTCGGGTTCCGTTACTGTTTGTTCAGTTGGTATAGCGTTATCAACGAAATCAAACAATCCAAGCTGTGCCTGTTCAGGTTTTGTTTGTTCAGGCTGATAATATTTGCCGGATTTGATAAGGTCATCAATAATTTGAGCAACCAAATTCCAAGAAAAAAGGGACTCTTTTGTACGAGCTTTGTACTGTCCTTCGTAAAAATAGAGTCCCTCTGTGCGATGCTGGCAGCCTACGTTTATACCGTCAACCTCAATATCGCGCCAAACCCCGCCATACAAGGTAGAAGCATATCTGCCTTTTTCATCAATGTTATTCAGTTTGTTCCACTGCTCAACAAGAAATTCCTTGCGATGTTTTAAGTTGTCATCGGAGTTTTGAAGTATAGCAATAATAAGCTTTTCATCTGTAAGCGGCGGTAGTTCGTCGCTTATCTCTGATAAATCACCTCGTTCATTACTATTTCCTGTACTCGCTGCTTCAGGTTGTTCATCCTCTGCACCCATGTCATCATATCCGAAGCTTTCATCTGCTCCGTCAAACCCTCCTGTGCCGCCATTGTTGTCATTAACTGTTCCTCCATCTGCTCGGCTCTGTCCTGAACCTCCTTCAGATGTTGGTCGAGCTGACACTGCAACTTCAGGCTCGTGTAATACGGCTTGTGGTGGTTCATCAGGAACTCTCTGCGAGCTTCTGCGTAACGACCAAAACGAATTGTCTTGTCCTGTGAGAGAAGCAGGTTGGGGAGCATTACTCCGTTCACGTTCGTGTAACTGATTGACTGTGTCATATTCGACACCCCTTTCGTTCTTGATTTCACCTTGAGTATATTCGGATTTGCTTTTTTCTGCAAATGTGCGATTTTCTCTTTGCAGAGATAGAACGGTTTTTCCTATTTCGGTCAGTCCCATTTCGGCAATATCGCTCGTTGCGTCACCGAGAACAGAAAGTGCATCAGGCGTATTAAAACTGATTACACCCTGAAAATCCTCTCTGTCAAAAAGGTTTGCAGTTTCAATGCCTAAACGGGTAAGCATCATAAATGCTACACTGTTTTGAACAAGCACTCGCAGTTCCTTTTCAATAGCATCATCGCCTAAATCCTCAAGAAAACTGTCTGCTTTTGAATAATTGATAAGTTCGGAGGTATAGTCAGGGAGATTATCCATCGTCATATTTTCGGCTGCAGAAAATACGGCATCAGAAATATCGTCTTTTCTTTCAAGCGCGCCAAAGTTATCCTCTAAAACAGATATGACTTCCTGCTCATACTCGGCACTGTATTCCCACATAGGAACAGGTCTTGTGAATTCCGTTTCGTGTGTATCGGAAATATCAAAGTAGTATTTCAGCCGCTGATTATCTCCTCGGACATTATCAAACACGGCGATACCTTTTGCACCACCGTTTACCCATCTGCCGAAGCGGTTGTTCCATTTGTCAAATTCAAGCACAGCAGTTGCGTCAGGTCTTTGAGCAAAGATTAATAACTGCTCGTCAAACGGCAGTTTGAAATTCCTACAAGCCGAAAAGAGAAAGGATTGCCAATTTTCAGGCGATTTCGTGACTTCCTTTAAGGTGTCATCAAAGACGAATTTAATAAATTCATATTTGTTTGCCATAAACGCACCTACCTTTCGGGATAATCCTTGCTTTTATGTTTTTTATTCAATGTATGATTATCCGCTTTATCAGGCAATTTATTGAACGGCTCAACTGTATTGCCGTTCTTTTCCATAAGCTCGGCAAACTGACAGATATGGTAAAGGCTGTTGCCAACCTGCGTATGATACTCATCAATATATCGACAGGTCTTTACCTCCTTGCTTCCGTCAGCGTAGTTAATTGTGATTTTATCGCCGTCATTCAACATAAACAAAGTGTTATATGACGGATTGATAAAGCGAATACCTTTTGACGCATTTGCGATATGTCTGTCAAGTTGGTCTTTCATATACGCAAACACATAAAAATCATAATCTACGCTTGCAGGACAAACACGGAATATGTATGAATAGTTACCGCTATCAATACGCATTACGCTTTCCACGCCGAAATTCCCTTCAATACAGGTTGCCTGTGCCTTTTTGAAAAAAGCTCTCATCAACTTTGCCGATTGTAAGAAATCACGATCATTCAGGGTATTGATAAGATAATTGAAATTATCCTTGATATCATCAGTTTTCAAAACAGGGTTAATGTCAAACCAAGAGGTGTAGAAATTTTGCCCGCCATCTCCGAAATCGCCACGCATATATCCAACTGCGCCGGTCTGTCCTGCAATCTGCTGACCTTGAGTATATGAATACAGTATTTCGTCGTTTGATGCAGGTCGAATATTGTATTTATCGTTCAATATGTTCATTCCTTTGCCTCCTGCGAAAGATTTATTTCAGGGTTAATAAGGTAGGAATACAAAACGCCTTTTTTGGTAGCGTTTCTGATTTGATAGGCGATAATGAGTTCTTCCCTTGAAAAGTCCATATTAAATATGAGGCTTTCGTCAAGGGCGGACAATTTCTTTTCGTCTTTATATCCTGCATCACGCAGTTTTTCCATAACCTTGCTTTTGGTCAGTTTAGGTTTTGATGCCATTAGCAAATACCTCCTTGCGTTCAATACTAAATTCTAAAAGCGGTATTTCTCGGTATGCACGGTCAACAATGTCCTTTTGCGCAGAGAACAAATCATTAAAAAAGCGTACCCACGCAAACTCCTTGCTGCTGTTTCGTCTGAAATATGTGGCATATGGATGGCGGTCATTCTTCTTGTAGCCGATATAGAAGGTAATGTTACCGATAGGAAGTGTTTGAATTATCTTGTATCAAAAATACTTCTTTTTCATCTTTCATCAGGCTCCTTGTTTTCTTTTACAATACCCTTTTGCCTGTCGTAAAAGCGCACTTTTTCCATACCGCGCTTAACCAAATCGCGTTCCGCAGAGTATTCGTTTTTATGATAATGTCCCCACCAAAAGTTCTTTTTATCTTTATCGCACTCCCAAGTAACATACGGTGTAGTGAGCTTTTTTCCGACAAGTTCGGGGTTTACGCCGAGAACAAGAACGGAGTCGGCAATATGAAGTTCCTGCACGATTTCAAAACCGGCATTTACAATCTTATCTTCCATCGCGTCGTTCCTCCTTGTTCCTGATTTCCTTTTTTATTTCGGCAAGCTTGGGCTTTGCCCATTCCGGCAACTTATCCTTGTCCACAACACCGAGAATGTCATAGCTGCGGATATAGTGATGTGCTTTTGTTGCAAGGTTATATCCGAAAATCTTTGTGCCAAGTCCTTTGGGATTAACGCCGTTGCCGCCATCAGCATAAAACAACTGATTTTCCGCATTCCCGTATTCACGGCGCAGACTCTCTGTTTTTAATGCAACAACTTTACCTTTGTAGGTTTCGCCGTCATGCAGCGCCCTGCACATTTCAGGCGTTATCACGGTTTTATCGCCGATACTCTGTTCCTTGCACTTTACGACTTGCTCTTTTGCTCTGTCGCAGTAGAGCGTCATTATCTCAAGATAATCATTACTCAATGCGCAATCGGTAAACTGACTGAAAATCCCGTTTTCTTCAAGATAAGCGCAGACGTAGCGATAATCTGCTTTCAGGTTTTCGGCGACGATAACGTTTTTCTCACCGACAAAAAATGAGTGAATAACAGTATATCCGTCAATGGTAATAATATCGTTATTCATAGTAATCACTTCCTTTTAATGCGACGGTCAAGCGAAATGCCTGACCGTCGAATAAATCTGTTATTCTACAATAATTGTTGATACATTGCTGCTTGCCGTTAAGAACGATGCTGTTACAAGGTCTGCAACCTCCTGTGTTGCACAATAAATTGTTTTTGCACTTGTGCTAAATGCATTATTTTTAATTGTAGTAACATTAGCACCAAGTCTGATGCTTTCTACTTTACCGCAACCCGCAAATGCACTTGCGCCGATTTCCGTAATAGATTCAGGCATTCTGATTTCTGTAAGGTTATAGCAACTCTGAAAAGCACATTTGCCAATGGTTGTTACATCATTACCGATAGTAACGCTTGTGGCTTCGTTACACCAAGAAAAAGCACTATCAGATATGTTTGTTACACCATCTTCAATGATGATTTTTTTAGGATGATAAATCTTGTATTTGCTTTCATTAATCCAATTCAGACTCCACGCCTTCTGTGCAATCTGTCTTGCTTCCTGCGGTAAAGCGTTCATTTCATCAGAGAACACTGCACTTCCTGCGCTTTCATACACATATATCGGAGTTCCTACTTCAACATATTCAAGCAACTTCGCATATTCTTCTTCCGTGAGAGTGTCCTGAACATTTTCCCAATAGCACTTGTTTGCATATTCGCTCATCGCGTCAAGGTCATAGAAAAGACTATTGACGTTATTTTCCATATTGCCTGTGCCTGACACAACAACCGTTCCGTCTTCGTAGGTTGTAACGGTAGTAGAACTTGTTTTAGGCGCAACGTTTCTCGGCTGATAGTATGTCATCCATACATTGTCGTTATCTGTTGCTGAAATATTCCAAGAGGTAACCTTTCTGCCGAGAGAAGCCTTGTCTGATGAAAGAAGTGAGATGTTGTAGTTAAAGGTTCCGTGCCATGAACCTGCTGAAATGTCCTTTGTTTTAACCTCAACGTTGAACACTGCATCGTCATTGAATTCGGGAGTTACCGATTTGTTTACCTTGTCGCCTGAATACTCTGATGTGGCAACTGTAAACTCCTCATAGTCCTGCTCAATTGTTGCGACAACATCTTCTTTTCCCTCTGATTTAAGGGTTGCAGAACTGTCGGGGATAACATTGATAACCGTAGAACCGGAAATGTTACCCTTTACTCTTCCCGAAGCTGCGCCTGTATAGTATCCCTGTGCATTAGGCGTGCCGCCGATAATGATTGTTGTCGGAACGCCTACCTGAATTTTACCGTTTACAAAACCGTTATCGTCTGCGTCAGGATTTTCAGGGTCGTAAACATTTGAGCCCTCTGCAACTGTGCCGTAAACATTCACGTTGCTTACAATATCGTTTCCGTTAAGGTTATACGACTCATATTCAGATTTCTGATTTTGTGTTGAGTCAACGCCTGCAACCGAAAACGAGTTGTCATCAATTACGGCGATGTCGCTTCCTCTCGACGCTGTTGAATTAACCGCTTCTGCTGCAATAGCGGGAACGGTGGTCATAAGAATTGAAATTACTGCCATTACAGCAGCGAAGATTTTTGAAAATGTCTTTTTCATAAAGTTAGTCCTTTCATTTTTTAATAATAAGTGTTGTGCTTAATGTGTGATGAACAGGCTTTGTGGCCTCGTTCAAAAGCGACTGATAATCCTTGTCGCTGTATTTACTTCTATTGTCAGTAAGTTCCTTCAAAATTGTATAGTCATAATCGGTTGCTTTGACTTCAAGCGTATAATTGCCCTGTTTCAGCTTTTTCCACAGATTAATTTTCACTTGCTTATCGGGAGGAATGGCTCCCGTAGTAAATACCTTTCCGCCTTTATCCTTAATTGCCACTCCGTTAATATAGATTTCATACGATACAAAGTATGTTTTGTAATTTGAAGCAACATTTTTCAAGGACAGTTCGGGATTATCTTTTGTCAGCACCGTAACTTCTTCAAAGGGCTCATAATAACAAATAGGAGATTGTTCAGGTGTTTTTACATTATCAGTAATTGCTTCGCCCGAAACGATGTCAATCGGCTTAATATCGGAGCAAAACTTGAACAAGCAAGGGATAAGCACAAACAGAAGCAAGAGGATAATAAGCAAAAACCTTGCATCAAATTTCACCAATCTCACAAACTGATGATTTTCAAGCTGTGCATAGCCGATAGTCCTGCGCCACTGCTTTTTTGTCTTGTAAATGGGATAATCATCATCTGAAGCATCGTAATGCTCGTGAAGATACTTGTATGAGTACGGTATCTTAACGATGCCGATAACGTCGCCCTCGACCTTGATGTTTTCGGGTTTCCTGCGTCTGATAAACACATCGCCGATTACAGTAATCGGTTCCTTCGAGCTGTCGGAATAATTCTTAAAACCTTTTTTCGTCAGGTAAAAGAATTCTTCAGCGTTTTTCTTATGGCAGAGTTTTCTATCAAATCCCCTGATTTCGCAATCAATGATAATGTGCTTGTTTTCTGTAGTATTCATAAACAACCTTTCCGCTTAATCGCTTTTTCTGTTTTTAAGCTGCATAATAACAATCGCTGCGATTACAAGCGCAACCGCAGCAATTCCGATAATTGCTTTTGCTGTCATTTCTTCGCTCCTTCCTTTTTCTTCTTCCTGATAAGGTAATACGCAAGGCAGAGCGCAGCGAAAATACTGCCACCCAGAATCGTCACAAGCGTTCTGTAATCTCTGTCATCGCCCGTCTTGGGTATCTTTGTTTTCTTGACGGTCACTTTAACCGTTACGGTCTGTCCTTCGTCTTTAATATCTGCGTGGGAGGCGAGTTCAACGCCTTCCTTGTAAAGCGTTTCAAAGACAACAATATCCGTTGTTTTGGTGATAAACTTTCCGTCAATAGTAAAGGTAACATCAACAGTTCCGCTTGGTGCTTCAGGCACAAAGGTTACTTCGCTTTTTATGATTTTGCTGTCAACGACAAGCTCTTTACCTGTGGACTTGTCCATCAGCACACCTTTAACCGTATATTCTTTACCGGGGATAAGGTGCTGATACTCAACCGTGTCGGTAATAGTAAACGCCTTCTTTGTAGATACGGTCTTTTTACCGTCCACAGAAGCCGTCGTTTTGAGTTCGGGTATTTTGTCATTAACGATATTCATCTCAATGACCTTTTCGTTACGGTCAATTTCAATATGGTGTATATCCGTATAGTCAAGGTAACCGTCAGCCGCTTTCAGTTCACGGATAATCCACGCACCGTAGGGAACGTTATTAAACTCAAATACGCCGTTCTTATCGGTTTTAGCCGTTGTGATTGCCGTCTTGTATGTGAACTCTGTTTCATCACTTTTGAAAATACCGAAAACAACATTTTTAATCGGTTTTTGAGTTTCACGGTCAATTTTATAGCCCTTAACCTTGCCGTATATAAGTTTGTTCTCAACGGGATTACCCTCGTTGATAACAATGTCAAGAACATCAACGCTCTGTCCTGCATACATCGTATCGAAGAAGTACTGCTCGTTTGATAAGACATAATGCTTATCTGTTGCGATTTCCTGTGCGTACCAAATAAAGCCGATAGGAAGGTCGCAGTCAAAGACGATGTTTCCGTCTTTATTACAGTTTCCTATTGTGATTAATGAGTTTGCAGGAATTACCGAACCATCGGCTGCGGTTACATCTACGGCAGCATAAATGCCAAACTGTACTGCTTCAATTTCGTCGCTATCACCGATTTTGTATATTTTGTCCTTTTCAATGCTCTTAATAAGCGAGAGTTTCACTCTCTGTCGTTCATTGAAAGCGGATAACGCCGTGCTTGTTACAGCGACTTCCTGTCCTGCATAGATAAGTTCAACATCATACTGTTGGTTTGAATTGTAGAAGGTGTCGGGTGCAGTTTTCTCAACTACGGTGTACTTGCCGAGATAAAGCTGCCTTGTTTTAGCAATACCGACATCACCCGTAGTGATTTCGTCAACCTGCTCGCCCTGCTGATAGCGTAGCGTTCCGTCAGGCGTTACAATATCCTCTGCGGCAAACACATCAAATACTGCGCCTTTGAGGTTTTGCTCCTCATAAACAGGAGTGTAAATGTTGTCTGTGTTCTCGGCGCTTGCAAACACTTCTCCTGATTTCGTAATCTCGACAATACCTTTTTGAGCGATATTGTCACGATTAACCTTGATAATGGTTAATGCATCCTCGTATTCAGAGTTATCTCTCGTCACATTGAACTTGATAGGCGTATTGTCAACTACATATCCGTAGGGTGCCTGCACCTCAACGAGCGTGTAGTTTTTGCCGTAGTCGAGCTTTTCAGGGGTAATGAGATAACCGTCAGAGTTTGTGTAGTAAGTGCTGATGGTTGTCTTTTTCGGATAGGTGAAGGTTTGCGACACTTTTTTGCCGCTTGAATCGTAGATTTCAAATCCTGCACCTGCATAAGCAACGGCTTTTCTTGTTTCTCGGTCAACCTTTGTGATTTTCAGATATGCCTTGAACGGCGCATTGTTAATCAGATATTTGTATGTCTTGCCGTTTTCAGCGATAAACACATCAAAGTCCTGAATAAACTCCGAACCGTCAACGCCTTTGGTCTGATGAACGGTATAAACGCCATAAGGCAGGTCTTTTGACTGTGCAAAGCCGTCATTGTTGCAATCAAGAATATCTCTCTCGTCTGAATTTGCATTTGCGTATGAGCCAGCCGATTTGAGATAAACCTGAAATTCTGCTTCGGGCTCAGGTGTTTCAATCTGCGTTGAGCCGTCATCACTGTGCTTAATGATTGAGATATTACCTTTGATAACCTGCTCTTTAACAGTGTTGCTTGTGGTGTTGTATTCAACGGTGTATAACCTTGCCTGTGCGCCGACGTTATACACGCTCTTATCAAGCAAGTAGCCTTCGCTCGGACTGATTTCCTTAACCGTCCAATTATCACCGCACACATAGTATGAGGTGGTAAACTTACCGTTGCTGTCGGTGGTATAGGTATCAACAAGCGTTCCGCCGTTATATATGCCGTAGGTTGCTCCTGCAAGCGTTGCGTCGCCCTGCGCGTTTTTCTTTTCCGCATCTTCCTTACTGACAGTTACACGGAACTTCTTGAGAATGTTACTGAAAGACACGCTTGCCGTTTCGCCTGATTTAACCGTAATCGTCTTGCTGCTCGGCGTTACATAGCGTTCAATACTTTCCTCTGTAACGGTGTATTTACCGGGAACGAGATAATCAAGTTCCCACTCGCCGTTACTATCTGTAGTCATTGTCTTTGAAAAGTCATCGCCTGTAATGGTAAACTTAATGCCGCTTACCTTGCCGTCCTCTGAAGTCTTTTTCAGTTTGGCAGAGCCAAGCACCTCAATATTGCCGTCAAGAGCAAATGAAATCGGGTCATAGTAGGCAGAATACACAAGTTTCTGATAGTCCTCGCTTCCGTAGGGATAAAAGAGCAGAAGCTCGTCGTCATCACCCGTATTTTCCTTGTAGTAATCACCGTTATTAATCTTAAACGAGGTTTTCGTACAAGTTTTATCAATGGTAATAACGAGTTTGTTGGTGTCTGCTTCGTGTACCATCTTGATACCGTTCTTGTTGATGGTAAATGCGGGATAGTCCTTAAAGACCTTGTTGGAGTCCGTAATCGTTTTGCTTGTACCTGCCGTAATAGTGCCGACATTGGTATTATGAAACGACGGCTTTGTATCAAGACTTTTCATATTCTTTTCGGCGTTTTCAATCCAATCGTCATAATCGCTGCTTGAAAAATCCCAAGAGGTACTGTCACCCATAATGCTCCAGACTTTTTTCTGGCACATAGCCATATCTTTCCAATCAATATCGTTACCGTGTTCTAAATAATAGCCGGCAAAGATCCACTTGGCTGCCGTTATGACCTTTGCACTTGCGCCTGCCTTCCTCGCTTTCAGATATGACGATGACGGGCTGGTAGTTCCGTATTCAATACAAAACAGCGGATAGGTTGTTCCGTTTTTAGTTGTGGTATGTAACTGATGTCCGTAATGCCACGAAACAGCAACATCCATATCGCTACCGCCTGCAACCCTGCCCAAATTTTCACTTGCTGCTGATGCAGAAAGCGGTACTGCCGCCATGAGCATTAACGCTGAAAGAAGAAAGGCTATGACCCTTTTGAATAGCGTTTTTGTTTTTCTTAACATAGATTTCCTTTCCCTGAAACAAAAAAAGAGGGAAGATTTCTCATAGCGATTAATCTTCCCTCTAATTAGTTCAGTATTTAGTTTTAGTACTTGAAATTACCTGTCCACTTGCCGCAGTAAGCACAAGACCAGCACTCATAACCCGACGGGCATTTCTTGTAGTATTCCTCGCGGGTAATCTGTCCGCTTTCCTCCAAGTCAGCCCAATATTTCATTTCCTTGTCAACGTAGGCTTTGACCTCGCTTCTTGAATTAAACCACCTGCCCATATTACCGCAGGATTGGCTGTGATTGCCATTTCCTGTGCAGGTTTTAGCTTTGGTTGTGGTCTGCTTCTTCGTGGTCGTTTCTTTCTTTTTTGTTGTAGCCGCCTTCGTTGTCGTTGGCTTTTTCGTAGTGGTTGTCTTTTTTGTTGTGCTTTGCTGCGGTTTTGCGGCGGTCATTTCTTTTTGATGTTTTTGCGTAGTAGTTGTCGTTGTTTTTATCTGTTTTTTTGTCGAAATTTCTGTAGTTGACGGTTCGGTTGTCGTAGTTTCAGCGTTTTTCGTAACATCAACTTCACTTGTGATTTCAGCGACTGTTGTATTACTAACCGAAAAAGAAACATCCTTTTCCGTAATATCCGCAGCGTTACTGCAAGCCGAAAGAACGATTACAGCGATTAACAACGCCAATACTGCGATCTTTTTCATATCATCGCCTCCTTAACTGTATATTACCAAATTTGTCATATTACAGCAAAGATGCGATTATTTAGTCAAATCATAGGCATCACCTTCTTAATTGTTATCTCTTAATGGGTGTAGTTGAATACTAATCAATTCTTATTTCGGTAAGTATTGTTAGTATTCAGGGGTTAGATTGTAAGAAAGGGGGAGCATAAAAAACATACTCCCCCTGCTATCTGACCTGTTCTCTTTTTCTCTCAAGATGCTTTGCATAGTGTTTAACTGCATCGCATATGAACTTTTGCATATCATCCGGTTTTACAGATTTCGGAATATATTTCCTTATATCGTCTTTTCGGATGGTAATTTTTTCCACTTGGTTTGGCTTTTCCTCGTTCATTATGGCGACAACATCATCGCGCGTTAATTCGCCTTGCTCAAACGCTTTTCTCATACGGATTGTCTGCGCGTGTGACGGGAAACACTCGCTCTCGTCAATTACATCAACTATATCTCGCTGCGTGTCCTCATCAAGATATGACATCTCAACGGCAGGGCGTAGTCCGATTTTGCCCTCGTCAACAAATTCAAGCAATTCGGGGACAAGATTATTAAGACGAATAATGCGATATATTTGCGTTTTACTTTCGCCTGTTTCTTCGGCTAATGTTTGGTCGGAATATAACTTTTTACCCACTGGGGAAAAAGTTAAATCAGTCCTTTCGCCTTGTCTGTTCATCGCTTCTAAACGCATCTTATACGCCTTCGCTTTTTCGCTCGGCAATATCTGCTGTCGCTGACGTAAGTTTGTATCTACCATAATGATTGTGGCAGCGTCATCGTCTAAATCCGAAACGATACATCTTAAAGTATCAATACCCGCAAGCTCGCTTGCTCGTTTTCTGCGATGTCCTGCAATCATTTCATATCTGCCGTTCTCTTTCGGGCGAACGATAGCAGGAATTAATACTCCTTGTTCCTTTATGCTTTCTGCAAGCTCAAATAATTCTTCGTTTTCTGCAACCTTGAAAGGATGGTTAGGAAAATCATCAATCAGCGATATATCAATATCCCTTATTTCAGGCTTATCTGCGTTATCTCTTTCATCCTGCGTTGAAAACAAATCATCTAACTTGTTCAGTGTGAAGTCGGTTGAGTTGCTTTTCGCCATTATCCAACACCTCCTTTGTCAGTTTTTCATACGCCTTTGCTACGGTGCTGCTCGGCTCATAAGCAAATATGCTTTTGCCTTTTGTCGTAGTTTCAGCCGCTTTTATAGCAATAGGTATATATGTCTTAAAAACCTTAATATATTTACCGTAGCTTTCAACAACCGCTTTTCGTGTGCTTTTAGCAAGGTTTGTACGCTCGTCAACAAGTGTGAGCAGAATACCGTCAATTTTCAGGTGGCGGTTAATCTGTCTTTTTACCTTTGAAACTGTTTGAACGAGCTGCGTCATACCCTTGGCAGAAAGATAATGCGCCTGAACGGGAATAATTACGCTGTCGGCTGCTGCGAGAGCGTTAATTGTAATCATACTGAGCGAGGGCATACAATCAATAAGAATATAATCATAATTGTTTTTAATGCTTTTAAGATATTCCTTTAATGCTACCTCTCTGCTCATAGCGTTTACAAGGCGGATTTCAAGACTTGATAATTCAAGGTTAGACGGGATTAGGTCAACGCCTTCTTCGTGATGCAGAATACCCGCCGTCTTATCAAACTCATTGTCAGTAATGACGGAATTGATTTTGTCAGCAAGAGTAATCTCCAAATTGTCGTTGTCCTGCCACCCAAGACTGATTGTTAAATCTCCCTGCGGGTCTGCATCCACAAGGAGTACCTTTTTTCCTTGCCGTGCTAAACCTACGCCGAGATTGACGGCGGTTGTTGTCTTTCCGACACCGCCTTTCTGATTGCATATAGCAATCGTTTTGCATTTCAACATTACAACCTCCTTCATATTTATTATTAATGTTAAAAACACATTTATATATGACAAAAGGCTGACTTATGAATAATCTCATAAATCAGCCCTATTGCTTTCAGATTTATTAAGTTTTTGCGTGAAAAAACGGGAATTTTGTCAAAAACCCCATTTATTCAGTATATAGTGTTATGTATAGAATAATATCAAATGCAGCTATATTTAGTGTAGTTTGTTTATAGGAATGTAACACCTACCTCAGAAGCAGCTTCCATCTTGAAACGGTCAAGTGCTTCACGAGCCTCAGGAACTACTGTTTTGTTGCTCTTTGCCATTATAATTACACCTCTTTTACTCTTTATTGCAGGGCGATTGAAGCAAAACGTAATACGCCCTGCAAACATTCACCTTGCAAGTCTATTTTGTGTATTTTATCATAAAAAAACAATTGTAATTTTTGACAAAAAGCCGTTCTTTTGTAAAACAAGTATTAAAAAAGATAATGACTTTTTGTTTTCTTTATGATATAATATAATTTAGCGATTATTCTTCGCAAAACGAACGCAATAACGCATTTAACGGGATTAAGTGATGTACTGAAATTCATTTTCAGTTTTGAGGAAGGGGCGAGCCGTATTTTGAATAACAGTAGCGACGTGGCTCAGCCGCTTGCTTTTGAGCCGATTATAATGTCGCATAAAGAACGCATTGAAGAAATACGAAGGACGTATGGCAATACACTCTACGTATACACCTTTGCTTCGCTGTATGCGTGGCAGGAGGACGAGCAGTACGAAATAAGCTTTTGCGATACAGCATTTATTATAAAATACGGCAAAAAGGGCGATAACGCATACCTTTTCCCCTGCGGTAACGACAACGGAAGAAAGAAGCTTATCAGCCGCCTTTTACAATATGAAAGCCCCGTTTTTTATTCGATGACAGATGAGGACAAGCGTTTTATTGAAAACGAATACCCCGACAAGTTCACTTTTTCGCAGTGCCGCGACGAATTCCCGTATCTGTACGACAAGGCGGCGCAGATTGAGCTTAGCGGCAAAACGTACAAAAGCTTACGCCACCAGATTAATACTGGAAGAGCCGTTGCTGAAAAGTGGTCAACTGAGCCGCTGACGGATAGAAATGCCGAAAGAGCTTTAGCGATTAACGAAGAATGGCTCAAGGGATACAGCTTTTCTACTCACGCCGACACCCACGCTGCAGAAACGGCTTTGCGTAATTTTTCAAAGCTGTCTATGTGGGGCTTGATTTTTCAGGCAGACGGCAAAGATATCGCCTACGTTGCAGGCACATTTGTCACACCAGAAATCTTTGATATATGCTTTTGCAAGGTGTTGGACAAACGGTGCGACTGCTTCATTAAATGGGCTTTGTACTGCGCTTTGCCCGATGAAACAAAAACCATAGATTCAGAAGAGGATTTAGGCCTTGAGGGGCTTCGCAGGCACAAGCTTCTGCGTCAGCCTAAGGAGCTTACACGCATCTGGAAAGGCAGTTTAAATATATGAGCGAAACGATTGAGGAAACTTTACAGAGCAAAACCTTTACCGACCGTATGTTCCGTCGGCTTTTTTGGCCTACGCTTATGTCTGCGGCAGGTCTTGCTCTCGGCGATATTGCGGACGCCTTGTTTGTCGGAATACGACTTGGCAAGGTCGGACTTGCGACAATGTCGCTTGTTGCGCCCGTGTATATGATTTACAACGTGCTTGACGTCGGAATTGCTCTTGGCACGTCCGTGAAATACACTCAGGCGCTCGGCAAGGGCAAAGCAAAAAAAGGCGTTGAGATTTTTTCGCAAATGCTTATCGTTGCTATCGTTGTTAGCATTTTAGTTGCGGTAATAGGTCTTTTGGCTATGCCGTATATCCTGCGTTTTTTAGGCGCAGGCGACGAGGGCGGCGAGCTGTGGAATTATACGAAAGAATACCTACAGATTATGTTCTTAGGTGCGCCGCTTACCTTTTTGTACTTTCTGCTGTATTACTGTGTAAGGTGTGACGACGCTGAAAAGCTTGCAAGCACAGGATTTACAGTTGGCTATCTTACCGACGTGGTCGCAAGCGCAGTATTTATTATGGGCTTTAAGCTCGACGTTAAAGGCGCAATATACGCCACCGTTTTAGGAAAAGCCGTCGGCGTATGTATCTTTTTGTTCCATTTTACGAGAAAATGGGCGATACTGCGTTTTCGTCCTGTTAAGTTAAATTTCAAAGAAATTTTTTCTACGTTAAGAACGGGAATGTCTTCGTCTGTAGGCTACATAGGTCAGTTCATAGCGCTTATCGTTGTCAATAATATATTACTTCGCTTAGGCGGCGAGGGCGCGCTTGCACAGCTAAACGTCGTGCAAAACGTTTCGTACGTCGCGCTTGCGATTTATTCGGCTATCGGCGATACTATTCAGCCCCTTAGCGGAACGTTTTTTGCCGAGCATAACAGAAGCGCGTTAAAACGCGTTATGTATTTGGGAATAGGGCTCGGAATAATGTGCGGAAGCGTTATTTCTGTTGCATTTGCCTTTTTTGCGCCGTCAATCTGCAGCCTTTTCGGACTGAGAGGCGACGCAATCACTACAGGTACCTTTGCCGTACAGATATTCTGCCTTTCTGTAATACCTGCAGGTCTTAGCATAACGTGGAGCGCCTGCTTTCAGACAATCAAAAGAGAGAGAATCGTTTTTCTTATAAATCAGCTGAGGACCTTCGTTTGCTTCTTGGCGTTTGCAATCATACTTTCACGTTTTGAATTAAAATGGTTCTGGTACTCATTTTTAGGAGCAGAATTGCTTACAATCGCTATCTGGGCTCCGATTGTCTTTTTCAAGAAGCAAAAGGTATCAGACAGGGTGTTTACTTACCTGCTTGACGTAAATTCATCAGATTTATCAGAAATGCTGAGCAAATCAGAAGAATTTTGCGATACAAACGGCATAGATATGAAGCAGACCTTTTCGGTTATTATGTGTATTGAGGAGGTCTGTCAGGCGATTATTGAAAACGCATTTAACCGCAAGGGCGACGAATATATTATGCTGTCGCTCTGCGCCGAAAGGAACGGCTCTGTCGTTCTTCATTTCCGCGACAATGCGGCAACCTTTAATCCGTTTGCTATGAAAACTGGTCAGGACTACGACGATGACGAGCATCTTGCTTCGCTTGGAATTCAGATGGTAAAGGCTAAATCAAAGCAGTTTTTCTACCGAAAATATGCCAGCTTCAACACCCTTACAGTGGAGATAGAATAATATGACTACCGAAATACGTAAGGCTTTAAAGCAGGATATCCCCGCTCTTTGCGATATATGGAAAGCGTGCTTTTCTGACAGCGACGAATACGTTAAGCTGTTCTACGACGAAAACTTTGAGCGTATTGAGGTGCTTGCTTTATTTGTAAACGAAAAGCCAGTCAGTATGATTAATTTGCTTGACGCTTCTTTTGCAGACGAAAAAGCGCACAGAAAGTCTAAGCTTATTTATGCTACGGGAACGCTTCCTGAACACCGAAAAAAAGGATATATGGGCGCGTTAATTGAGCACGTTACAGACAAAGCGAAAAAAGAGGACTTTGCGCTGTTTCTGAAGCCGTCATCACCGTCGCTTATAAAATATTACAAAAAATACGGGTTTGAGCTTGATTCGTATTTCAGGCTGATAACCGTTACACCCAATAAAAAGCAGGATATATCGGCTTCTGACCTTTCATACAAAGAATATAATCGTATGCGCGACGCACATTTTTCAAAGGCTCCGTACGTCAAATGGCAGGACGAACACCTTCGATGGTGCGCCGCTGAAAACGAATACTTTAACGGAAAAACGCTTAAACTAAGGCAAAACGGAAACGAACATTTTTTAATGTGTTATCCCGAAGGGCGGCACTTAATAATCAGCGAAACCGATATGTCTTTAACTCAGATAAAAGAGCTAAGCGGCGCGTTGTGTGATATGTTCAGCACAGAAGCGATTAAGGCTTATGTTCCCGATACTTTCAGCGAGGGAGAAAGAATAGTTTCCTCGCTTGTGTATAACGCTGAGTTAAAAAATTATTATGTAAATCTTATTCTTATTTAGAGGACGTAATTATGAGTAACAAAGAAAAACGCAGAAAAAACAGAATAGTTTCACTACAGTTCAAAACGATTGCGGTTATTCTTATTGCAATAATCATTCTTTCTTCAATCGTAGTTACAATAAGCTATAACGTTTACAGCTCTACGATGGACAGGCACTACAAGACGCTTGCCTCTAACCTTGCAAAAACTGCCGCAACACAGTTGAGCGCAGAGGATGTATTGCGCTATTACGACGAGGTTAAGAAAATCGGCACCTACGATGACGATAAATACTGGGGCGACGAAGCGTACCGTGCAGAATACGATAAAAAAGCCGAAGCCATCAAGGACGACAAATATCAAAAAATGCTCGATACGCTTTTTGATATCAAAGATAATAACGATGTTGAATTTTTGTACGTTCAAAAGCTTGAAGGCAATTACTGCACCTATATTTTTGACGCAGACCGCGCCGATGACAGGTGCCAGCTCGGAACGACGCACGAGGTATCGGGACCAACAAAAGAAACGAAAAATCCCGAAAACGGAATACCTGCGTTTATTACTAACGACGCATACGGCTGGCTCGTTACTTCTATGGAGCCCGTCAAAGACGAAAACGGCAACCCCGTTGCTCTCGTTGGCGTAGATATTTCGATGAACGAGATTATGAACGACCGAGAAGAGTATCTGCACAGCGTGTTAATTTTTATCGGCGTTGCCGCTATTCTGCTTTGCTTTTTGATTGTGTTAAGCGTTACCTTTACAGTTATTAAGCCAGTCAACAAGCTCTCCTACGCCGCGCGAAATTTCGTCGAAAGCAGAAACGAGGAGCATACTGGAAGCTCTGTTTTATCAAAATTAAGGATAAAAACGGGCGACGAGGTTGAAACGCTTTGTGATTCAATTCAGCAGATGGAGCGCGACCTCAACGAATATATCAGGCACCTGACAACAGTAACTGCGGAAAAAGAAAGAATAGGCGCCGAGCTTGAGCTTGCAACAAGAATTCAGGCAGATATGCTTCCAAACATATTCCCTGCGTTTCCAAGCAGAAAAGATTTTGACATTCACGCAAGTATGACTCCTGCTAAGGAGGTCGGCGGAGATTTCTACGACTTCTTCCTCGTTGATGACACTCATCTTGCGATGGTTATAGCCGACGTATCGGGAAAAGGCGTTCCTGCCGCGCTGTTTATGATGATGAGTAAAATTCTTATTCAGAATGCAGTTATGGTTGGAAATTCGCCTGCAGAAGCACTTACGGCAGTAAACAATCAGATTTGCTCAAACAACCGTGAGGAAATGTTCGTAACAGTATGGCTTGGCATCGTAGATTTGAAAAGCGGCTTGATGACAGCTGCTAATGCAGGCCACGAAAAGCCGATTATAAAAGCTCCTGACGGAAGCTTTGAGTTCTACAAGGACAGACACGGCTTCGTTATCGGCGGTATGGGCGGCATCAATTACAAAGAATACGAAATCAAGCTTGAAAAGGGCTCGAAGCTGTTCATCTATACTGACGGCGTTGCCGAGGCAACGGACAAAAACAACGAGCTTTTCGGAGTTGAAAGAACAGTTGACGCTCTCAACGGCGCTAAGGACGAAGCACCTGACGCAATTATCAAGCACGTTAAGGAGTGTGTTGATGAATTTGTCGGAACTGCGCCGCAGTTCGACGACCTTACAATGCTCTGCTTTGAATACGTCGGTTTAGACGATAACGAATTGTGCATTGACGCAACGCTTGAAAACGTTGACCTGGCAATCGACTTCGTTAACAATCGCGCAGAGGAGCTGCCTTTAAGCGAAAAGGACAGGCATATGATTGATATTGCCGTCGATGAAATCGTAAGCAACGTTGCTCGATACGCCTACAAGGACGAGGTTGGCAAGGTTACGGTACAGTTCAGTTCAGATGACGAAGGTATAGAAATTACCGTTACCGACAGCGGCGCCCCGTATAATCCCCTCGAAAAGGAGGACCCCGACGTTACACTTTCAATCGAAGAACGAGGCATCGGCGGATATGGAATCTTCATCGTCAAAAAGGTTATGGACGAAATAAACTACGAATACACCGACAACAAAAACGTCCTCAAAATGAGAAAGAATTACAAAAGCATATAATAACCAAGAAAAAGCGTTGAATCACAAATGTGGTTCAGCGCTTTTTTTATTTAAAACAATAATCCTTATACTGCATAATATTAATACTGCTGTACGATTATTGCGACCGTTTGTAACAACGGTTTGACAGGATGCAATATTTTTGCAAAGGTATAATTAATCTGTAAGAAAGGGGGTGAAAGAATGAGAACAGATTTTGATGCGATGAATATTGCAACGATTACCCTGCACCAATGGGACTTCGGGCAGACGCTCGAATTTGACGACGCTGGCGAAAACAGCGAGGTGCATTTCCCCGTTCCGAACTCAGAGGAGCTTGCTGTTGTGAGGGTTAATAACAACAGCTGCGCTATACCGAACGGCACGCTTACGATGAATAGCGATTTGTTAAAGGCATATCTTTATCATCACGACGAAAGCAGCGGAACGACTGTAAAGACAATCAATATCCGAATGATTCCGCGTCCTCAGCCTGATGGATATGTATACAATCCAGACGATGACGAGGTGCTTGATTACAACGACCTTAAAGAACGGGTTGAAGCCGTTGTAACTGCGGCGGAAAACGGCGAGTACGACGGTACTGACGGACAAAACGGCTCCGACGGTGAGGACGGCGCTTCTGCTTATGAAATCGCAGTTGAAAACGGCTTTGAAGGCACTGAGCAGCAGTGGCTCGCGTCGCTTAAGGGCGAAACTGGACCCGCAGGCGCAAACGGCACAAACGGTGCAGACGGCGCAAAGGGCGACAAAGGCGATAAGGGTGATAAGGGCGATAAAGGTGACAAGGGCGACACAGGTGAAGCACCTATGCACGCCTATTCAACTACCGAACAGGTTGTCGGAACGTGGATGAACGGCAAGCCCATTTACGAAAAAACGGTAGCGTTAATCCGCCAAAGATGGGCTGATACTCCAGATTCATTATCAAACGTTATTGCCAATCAGTCAGATATTCCTTCAAACGTTGAACAAATAATCAAAGTAACAGCTTTTGATACTTCTGTAGATTTTTCCTCTTTTTCTGGAAAAGGATATATCGCAAACGGTCAGATTTATGTCGGAAAAAGTGACAGAGAAGGTGTTTACCTTTCACATTACTGCATTCAGTATACAAAAACGAGCGACGTCGTTTAAGGATAACTGAATATAATATTGAGCCTCCTGAAAACTTAAAATCGTCATTTTTTATATTATCTTGTTTCAATTTATTGATTTTAACAAGGAAATATATTAAAATAATCATATTGACGATTATTCAGGAGGCTCATTTTGGCTAAGAATAATAAGCTGTGCTGTATATTCTGCACGACGCCGTACCAGATTATGACAGCCGTTAACATTAAATCCACAACAAATCTCGATTTTGATATATACATCGTTAACCAGTTCCCCAATAGCCAGGGTTACGCTGACAGGCTGAAGAAAACTGGATTTTTTAATGACGTTATTCTGATTGACGCATATGCTCTGCGGCTTGAGGCTGACAGGAGTATAAGTATGAATTCCGTTAACTATAAAATCAACAGTTTGTATTTATACCTGAAGAACTGTTTGTCCCTTGAAAAAACGGTAAAAAAATACTTTAATACCGACGCTGATTACAGCAGGATATACGTATCGAATAACGCTATGGCAGGCAGATTTGCGTGCATATATTCGTTTAAGCACAAGAATAACACAGAGTTCATCCACTACGATGACGGAAACGGCAGTTATTTTGATTTGAAAACTGTATACGAAATTCCTTTATACGATAAAATCTGCCGAAGCGTAATATTCGGCAAAAGTGCGGCTTATATTCAGTTTTCAAAAATGCTGTATTTCCCCGAGCTGTATTACTCGCTTAACGGAAAAAGCGAAAGCATTGAAAAAATAAGCATTTCAAAGGATTGTGACATACTGTCACAAATTTTCCCGTTAAATGAATCACAAAAAATCAGCGAGCCCGTTATTATTGCAGACACCTACAAATCAGAGGAGTTTGATGACGACGGCATAAAAATATACGACTCGCTTTTAAGCAGGTGCGAAAGCGTTCTCGGTGAAGAAAACGTGATTTATAAGAAGCACCCGCGCGACAATGATACTTCGTCAAAAAAAGTATTAAACGATATGGGCGTACCCTTTGAGATGCTTTGCTACAACGAGGATTTTTCAGACAGGATACTGATTTCTTCAAAATCAACGGCTGTATTTTCCCCAAAGCTGTTCTTCGACCAGGAGCCTTATATTATACTGCTGTATAAAATGCTCGAAAAGCATATAAAGACTGAGCTTGATACAGACCCCTACGTCGAATACGTAAAAAGCACGTACAGAAACAAAGAAAAAATCCTTGTGCCGAAAAACGGCAACGAGCTGAATGATATTCTGTCAAAGCTGAAAGCTATAACAAACTAACGGAGAAAAATTATGAAGTATTGTAAAAAATGCGTAATGCCATCAACACGTCCTGGCATTTCGTTCAACTCGGACGGTGTTTGCACCGCCTGCTGCAACCAGGAAAAGCGCAAAGAAATTGACTGGAACGAAAGATGGAACGAGCTTGAAAAGCTTTGCGAAAAATACAGAGGTATGAACGGCGACGGTTACGACTGCGCTATTGCCGTTTCGGGCGGCAAGGATTCGCATTTTCAGGTCAACATAATGAAAAACGAGCTGAAAATGAATCCCATTCTGTTTTCCGTTGAGGACAATTTTCCTATGACTGAAGCAGGCAAGCACAACCTCAGAAACATATCGGAACAGTTCAGCTGTAATATCATCAGCATAAAGCCTGACAGAGCAGTACAGAAAAAGCTGATGAGGTATATGTTTGAAACGTACGGCAAGCCGACATGGTACATCGACCGTCTGATTTATACTTATCCGCTCATAATGGCTGACAAGTTCAACACACCGCTTCTTGTTTACGGTGAAAACGTCAGCTACGAATACGGCGGCGCTGACTGCAAAGAAACATATTCGGCAAGAGAAATTCTCAGCAACGGCGTTGCATCGGGATTTGACGACGAGGAATTAATCAGAGAAGCAGGAATTACAAAACAGGATTTGTACCTGACAAAAGCACCTGAGCAAGCCGTATTTGACAGGCTTGAGCCGATATATCTGTCATATTTCCTTAACTGGAACAGCTTTGATAATTACACCTTCGCCAAGGAGCACGGCTTCCGCGATTTGACGGGCGAATGGGACAGAAGGCATCACATTGAAAACTTCGACCAGATTGACAGCAGAGCTTATCTTGTTCATTCCTGGCTGAAGTATCCGAAATTCGGTCACGCGTCCGCAACGGACTACGCTTCGCGTATGATAAGATACGGCTTGATAACAAGAGAGGAAGCAATTGAGCTTGTTAAAAAGCACGACCACGATTTAGACCCGCTGTGCGTCCGCGATTTTTGTGAGTTCTGCGGATATACGGAAAAGGAATTCTGGAGCATCATCGACGGCTTATATAACCGCGAGCTGTTTGAAAAGGACGATAACGGTAATTGGGTTCTAAAAGAACCTCTGTGGAAAAAGTAATAATCGCAGAAAAAGCGCCAGCTCTAAGAACTGGCGTTTTTGATTAATATTCAATCTGCCTTACTGTGTCAGCAATTTCGTTAAGCTCGGGATTGCTTTTGCAAAAAAACGGATAAAGGTGCTGCATCATATTGTAATCCTCTTCTGAGTCGATATCGAGCACCAGATAGTCCTCCATTATTGATACGTCAAATTTGTAATCAAGAATAGTTTTTTCTATCTCCGAGGACAAAAATTTCGGGCTGTACACGTAAATGCTGGCATTCAAATCATACGTTTTCGGCGCCTGCTGTCTTGTTGTGAAGCTCGCTTTGCAAATTCTTCTGCAAACGCCCTCGCTGTCCTTTTCTACCATATTGAAATACGGGTTTCTGCGCGAATTGCACACGCTGAAGGCTAAGTCGTTTTCGCCGCTTTCAAAGGCCTTTACAGCGTTTTCTATATCCGTTACAGTACGCATAGGCGACGTAATATCAAGGTCAATTATCAAATCATAATCGCAGCTGCGACGACATTCGTTATAGGTGTCCTGAATAACGATAACCTTTGCCGTTTTGTCGTCCGCGTGTTCCGCCTTTCGGTCAACAAAAACTATGTCGCCGAAAAAAGACTGCGCTTTAAACAGCTGCTTAAGCTCCTCGCTGTCCGTATTAAGTGCAAGCGTAACGTTGTCGTCTTTATGCCTGTCGGCAAAGAGCTTGACTGCCGCTAAGGAATAAAATGAAACAGGTTTTGAGCAAAACTCCTTAAGATTTTTATTCTTAAAGCCCTTTGAGCCTGCTCTTGCACATAGTGTAAAAAGATAATTCATTTTCATTCTCCTCTGGCGATTTTCAGCACTCTGCACGCGCCTTCTATGGTACTATCGTTGTCACATTTTCCGTTGCAGATATCAAAGAAATGCAGCAACTCTTTGCGCTGATAATTATTTCTTTCGTTTGAAAATTCTATGCACCTGTCCGTGCCTAACCATTCGATTTTCTGATTGATTAAATCTGCGCGTATCGTGCCGTCCTTTGTAAACAGTTCAAGGACGCGCATAGGCTGGCGGCCGAAATAATCAAGATGTATTTCTGCAACAAGACCGTCGAATTCAGCTATATAAACTGCAACGTCATCCGAGTCAATTTCAAGCTCGGATTTTTTTGTTATTATCGATTTCACCTTATTCGGGAGGCCTACAAGAAAGCAAAGATAATCCCATTCGTGAATCAGGTCTATCGACACTCCCCCGCCGCTTTCCTTTTTTGCGCTGTAAACAGTCCTGTAATCAGTTCCAGGACGCCAGTCAGGCAGATAGCTTGAAGAAATACAGCGCACGGAATATACCATATTAAAATCAATATTTTTCCTGATATATTCAATTATATCAGAATAACGAAGCGGACAGGCAACGTAATAATTTTTGTTGCTGTCAAGAAAATCAAGCGGCTTTTCGTCAGTTTCAAACACAGGTTTTTCGATAAAAAAGCTGTTGCTAAGCGAATGGTGTCTGCGAAGCGTATCGTAATGCAAGACGGTAGGATTTGTAATGAACACAGCGTCGTAGCTTGCCTTCAAATCATCCTCGCTGTTAATAAACCTTAAATCAGGATTGTCAGAGCTTGCAGGAACACCCTTGCCGCTTCGCAGAACGTCAATTTCAACATCGCAAAACAGCTCAAAAATATTTGAAATATGTCTTTTCGCTATGGAGCCATAGCCGATAAACAATAACTGCATTAGCTTATTCCTTCGATTTTGTCGATGACCGACAACGTAACCTTATCTTTATCAAACGAGTATTTCGGCTCTGTGCCTTCAATAACAAAGCTTACAAAATCCTTAATCTCGTCAATATATCTGTTTTCAAGAATAACGTCGGCATAGGAGCTGTTCTTGATAACCGAATCGTACGTTTTTATCTGTTCAAATTCCTTTGTGTCAAAATTGTATTTTTTTAGTCCGTCTGGCTTTCCGTTCCATACAAGATGCAAGTCCTCGCCGAGCACCTCAAGATAAACGGTTGCCTTGCGTGAGGTTATATCGGCAGTAAAGGTGCCAATGTTGCCGTTTTCGTGTCTGAACTGCGCTGTGTACGTATCGGGAAAATCAAATTCCAAATCCGTACATTTTGTACTAACGGCATTGACCTTTTGTATTTCTCCAAAAGCGTTAATCACCCACGGAAGCTGAATTGCGTATATTTCACGCACTCCGTTAGTTTCCTTTTTTGAGGCGAAAAATTCGGTATACTTTTCCCACGGGTGCCAATCGGGAAGATACTGTCCGACGTGATATATATATGTCAGCGGTTTCGTTTGAGAGACAACCTCGTTTGTGATAGCGCAAATCTGCTCGTCATAAAGCATCGAGCTTGAAATAAACGCTTTTGCATTATTCTTCTTTGCCGTTTCAATAATCAAATCGTACCTGTCGGCAGTAAGCGTTATTTCGGTAAATATATTTATTCTGTTTTCAAGCAGTTTAATAATAAGCGGCGCGTGATTTCCTGGTGAGGTACATATAAACGCCATATCGGGCTTTTGCTCAATAGCCTCGTCAACAGAGCCGCACCATACGTGACCGTTTTCATTTGCCTGTGCAATTTTTTCAGGGTTGCTGTCAGTACACAAAACGGATACGTCGGGATAAAGCTCACGCAGAATTCTCGCGCGCCTTTTTCCCATTGAGCCGTAGCCAACAATTAAAGCCTTCATTCTTTTCTCCTAAACAGTAAAGTCTATGTCGTAAAACTCTTTTAAGAGCGAAATATCTCCGTTTGAAAGTATTTCAATAATCTTTTGTGCAATTCTTTTTGCGGCAGTGCCGTTTCCGTACGGATTTGAAGCCGCAAGACACGCCGCCTTAGTTTCGGGCAGAAGCGCCGTGTTCAGTGCCGATGAAATATCGTCAGCGCTGTCACCGCAGTTGATAATAGTATCTGCCTGCAGCCTTCCCTTCTGCCTGTCGCCAATGTTAACCGTTGGGATATGAAACGCAGGAGCTTCAAGAATTCCAGACGAGGAATTACCGAGCACAGCCTCGCAGTATTTCATAAGTGAAAGATATCTTGTCAGTCCGAGAGAAGTAAAAACGTGAATGTTTTCGTGTTCCTCTGCCGCCTTGTCAAGAAGCGCGTTAATCCTCGCTCCACCCTTGTCGGCGTTAGATTTTGTAATAATAAACTGATACTCGTCAAAGCGAGAAATGGCGCTGATAAACTGCTCAATCATACCGTCGACGTCATCGTCCTTTATCGTGACTGGATGATACGTGCAAAGCACGTATTTACAAGCATCAAGTCCCACGCTCGCGAGAGCTTCATTCTTTTCGAGCAGAGGTGCGTGAAGAATATTATCAACGCCAGTTGAGCCGAAATTAAACACGGTATCAGGGCTTTCGCCGAGCTGGATAACGCGCTTTCTGCTCGTTTCGTTTGTGACAAAATGATACGCACTCATCTTCGTTATCGAATGACGTATCCATTCGTCCATCGCGCCCTGCGTCGTGTCGCCGCCGCAAAGATGAATAATCGGCGTGCGCGTATTGCTTGCAGAAACTGCAATGGCGAGCATTTCGTACCTGTCGCCGAGAATAATAACGGCGTCGTACTGTTCCTCTTCAAAACAGGAAGTGAATTTAATCAGCGTTTCTGCCTGATTGTTTGAAATATCGGCGTCCGTTTCTGATTTTACGGGGATTTCGATAACCCTGTCGATTCTGACGTATCCGTTTTTTATTTCGTCAATTGTTCTTCCGTATTCATCCGAAAGATGAGTTCCCGTAACAATCAAGTCAACGGCAAAGCCGTCGCTTTCGTGACTTCGAAGCTCGTTAAGTAACGGAAGCAGAAGTCCGTATTCGGCGCGCGTTGAGGTGACTATTGCAATTCGTTTTTGTTTTTCATTAATCATAGCTGAATCAGCTCATCCTTTTCAAAATCTTTAATCGCCGCAGTTCCGATAACGCTGTACCAGCTTTTCGGGCTGATACCGCTTCCAGGACGTTTGCAGGTCAGGTTGTCGACGCTGAGGATTTCACCCTTTTTAATGGCGCGCTTTGCGACAATTGATTTTCGTGCAACGACAATATTTTTCTGTTCGGAATCGGTGATGATTTTTTCTTTTCTGCCAAGCATTTTTTCTGCGCGTCTTACGCCCTGACACAGCTCGCAAAGCTCGTCGGGTGTTATTGACGCCTTATGGTCGGGACCGGGCAGACTTTTATCAGAGGTAAAATGCTTTTCAATGAACGTTGCTCCGAGTGCTACTGCCATTATCGGTGCTACAACGCCTGCGGAATGGTCGGAAAGACCGATGCTCCATTTTGGAAAAGCGTCCTTGAGCGCCATCATGGCGAGCAGGTTCATATCACCGTCAGCCGTGGGGTATTCAGTGTTGCAGTGAAGGATTGTAAAGCTTGTGTTTTCGCTTTTTTCAAGCACCGAAACGGCAAGTGAGATATCCTCCATAGTCGACATACCTGTTGACAGGATAATTTCCTTATTATCAATTTTGACGTCGCGGATTTTTTCAAGATACGGAATGTTTGTAATCTCGCCCGACGGGATTTTCCATATTGACTGTCCCGTTTTTGCAAGAAAATCAACAGAGTCCATATCAAACGCAGTGGAAAAGCACTCAATGCCGAGCTGCTCTGCGTACGATTTGAGCGACATATAATCCTCGTTTGAAAGCTCAAGGCTTTTGAGCATTTCATACTGCGAGGTATTATTCTGCGCCTTTTGATACTCTGCAAGCGGTGCGTCGGCTGATACTAAGCTTTCAGCCCTGAAGGTCTGAAACTTAACGGCGTCTGCGCCCGCCTCCTTAGCCTTTTCTATCAGCTTACGCGCAAGCGAAATATCGCCGTTGTGATTACAGCCGATTTCAGCAACTATTTTTACCTTAGGCATTATTTTTACTCCTGATTATTTTTGCAGGCACGCCTGCTACGGTAACGTCAGAATCAACGTCTTTTATTACGACGCTTCCAGCGCCGATAACGGCTGACGAGCCGATTGTTTTCTGACAAACGACAACAGAGCTACTGCCGATAAACGCCAAATCGTTAACAGTAACTTCACCGTTAATAACAGCGTTCGTTGAAAGATGGATGTGGTTTTTCAGCTTACATTCGTGCTCTATCAGGGCTTTCGTATTAATAATATTATTGTCCCCTATTTCCGCATAGGCGTTTACGACGGCATTCTTGCCGATAAAATTACCCGTGCCGAGCTTCGCCGTTTCTGAAACGACAGCGCTTCTGTCAATAATATTTATCGTTTCGAGTCCAAGTGCTTTAACCTCCTCAAAGCACCTTTTCCTAATGGCATTATCACCGATAGCAACAAAGTATACGCAGCTCTTGTAATTCGGTATATCCTCAATTCTGTCCGAAATAACGGGTATGCTGTAGTATTCGCCCTTTTTGTTTTTATCAACAAAGCCTGCGATATGATACTTTTCCCTATCGACACAATCCATAACGGAGAGCGAATGTCCGCCTGCTCCCAATATAATTAATTCCTTCATTTTTCTCCTAAGCTTTTTACTTTTTGTTTTTTGAACGGAGAAGCGACAAGCTCTCCGATTTTTATGAGCAGCTTCTTTTTGCCGAAAACATAGTACATAACAAACGCAAGAACAACAGAAATAATAATTCCGAGTGAAAACTTCAGATATACGTTTTCACTAAACGATAAATTATAAATGAAATCAATTATGCTGTAGTGAAGAAGGTACAGCATAGACGTGCTTCCCGAAACAAACGCAAGCGTTTTGTTTCTTGTGCTCTTGTTCGAAGCGGATTTTATTTCAAACGTCTTTACGCCGAAACAAAGCATTATCCACAGAATAATAAACGACGGGATATCGTAAGCGTTTTTGAATACGGCGCCATATGCGGCATACAGCAAAAACGAAGCTAAGAACACAGGAAGCGCAAGCTTTTTGCTGATTTTATCGTATATCGAATACGCTAATACGCCAAGTACGAACACTGCGCCGATGCTGCGCTGACTACCCTGAACCAGAAAGTCCATAGGAAAAAATATAAAGAGTGCCAGAAGCACTAACGATTTTAAATCAAATCTCTTCTTATTTGCGACTATCAGATAGACGTGAGCAAAAAGGAAATAAATCCACCATTCAACAGACAGCGTCCAAAGCGGACGGCCTGAGCCGAAGGATACAATGCTGAAATTCGGTATAAGCTGATTCAGCGACATTTCCTGAAGCATAAATATGTTTCCGATAAACTGCTTAACGCTGTACGCATCGTAAAACAAGTACGCCGAGCCGTTTATGCGTATTGAGAGATAATCAATAACGGCGATAAAAACGAGTCCAGGAAAATACTCAGCAAATATTCTTGTTGTTTTGTGCCTTGAAAACTGCGATATTGTGTAATCGTGTTGTTCGTTCTTTTTGCTCAACGAATAAGCTGCAAGAAAACCTGCAAGAAGGAATAGCATAACTACGCCCATATTCTGAATATATGCAAAATGCGTATCATCTTTGAACACCGTAAGCCCGTAATACCTGAAGCTGTGTCCGAGCAAAACGAAAAACGCAGCAACTATCCTGAAAACATCTAAAAACGTTTGCTGATAACCGTTTAGCTTTTTTGTTTCTGTCATTACTGCTCTCCAAATAGTTTCTTTCGCATTTTTTCAAGCTCGGAAATCTGTCCCATATCCATCCAGTCGTTTTCGCTGATAGGATATACGGCAACGCGTTTGCCGCTCTGACGCTCTTTTTCGATAATTTCGGGGAAGCCGACAGGCGTATTGTCCTCGATATCGTCAAGCACCTCAGGCTCCACGATATACACGCCCGTATTAGTCAGAAACGACATAAGCGGCTTTTCCTTCATATCCTCAATAACGCCGTTTTCACCCATTTCGACAACGCCGTACGGAATTTCGATATTCTTGTAGGCGCAAACCATTGTAATTACGTTACCGCTTGACTTGTGAAAATCAACGATTTTTGCGTAGTCGAAGGTCAGAAGCTCGTCGCAGTTAGCGAAGAAAAACGTTTCGTTAAGCTTGCCCTTAAGCAGGCTGAGTCCGCCGCCCGTACCGAGTGGCTTGTCCTCATCGTACCACGAAATATTATACTTGTTTTCGCTGTCGGTAAAATACGCCTTCATCAAATCGCGCTTGTAGTTAACGATGATGTGAAAATCGTTGCACGAGTATTTCTGATACTCCTTCATAATAAGCTCGATAATCGGCAAATCACCGACGGGTATAAGCGGCTTTGGTAGTACCTTTGTATACGGCTCAAGGCGCGTACCCTTGCCGCCAGCGTTAATAACAACGGGGATATTAAGCTCCGTATACTCCACGTTTGAGGAATAAGGATTTCCGCAGTACATATCGGTGACAATACCGTTTTCGTCCACGATAGGAATAACGACGTAGTTCTTTTTATGATAAAGCGTGTGCGCCTCGTCATAGCTTCTTGCAGTACGCGGATTTACGTTAGCGACATCCTTTGCAGAGTCCTCAAGCTTTCCGCCCGCGAGCAGAAAGCGGCGGATATCGCCGTCCGTAATACAGCCGTAAAGCCTGTTGTTTTCGTCAGTTAAAAATAGGATTCCGTTAGTATTTCTGTCAATTAACTGCATCGTTTCGGCAACGGTAAGCTCCGTACTGCCGATAAATGATTTAATATCAGTCATTTGCTAACTCCTCAAGTAACTCTATAATCTCTTTTGCGACATATTCTATTTCGTCGCTTGTAATCTGTGTGGTTGACGGTATATTAAGCACGCTTTCGGCGTAAAGCGGCGCCTTTTCCACCTTGTACGCAATATCGTTTTGATAAGGCTTCTGTTCGTTAATCAGTCCCCATATCGCGCGCGTCTGAATACCCTTTTGCTGAAGCGCGGCTATAATATCCCTTAACGAAGCAGAGATATATCCCCTGTTGATAAGAAGCGAATAAAACCAGCAGTTTGACGAAGTTGCGCTTCTGAATTCAATGAGCTTTGCGTATTTGCAGTCCTTAAAAAGCTCTGCGTAACTTTTGTAATTATTCTGCTTTCGAGAAATAAACTCCTCAAGCTCCTCCATCTGTGCAACGCCGATTGCCGCCTGTACGTTTGTCATTCTGTAGTTATACCCTACCTCGTTATGAACGTAAAACACGGCGTCGTCCTTCGCCTGTGTGGACAGATACTTCAAGTGGCTTGCAACGTCGGCGTCTGACGCAGTAACTGCGCCGCCGCCTCCCGTAGTGATAATCTTGTTACCGTTAAAGGAAAATGCGCCGAAATCGCCTATCGTTCCTGCTGCCTTTCCGCTGTATTTTCCTTCGGTATAAAAGGTACCGAGCGCTTCCGTCGCGTCTTCGATAACCTTCAGGTTGTACTTACGGGCAATACTCATTATGCTTTCCATATCAGCCATATTGCCGAATACGTGAACTACAACGACGGCCTTGATGTGTTGTTTACTTTCCTTAAGCAGAAGCTTTCCGTCTTCAAAGGTACATTCGTTTTCGCAAAAGCTTTCGAGCTTTACAGGGTCCATACAAAGCGAGTCATCGCAGTCCATAAACACGGGACTTGCAAACATATACTTTACGGGGTTAACAGCCGCAATAAAGGTAAGCGCGGGTACGATAACAGCGTCGTTTGGCTGCACGCCGCACTCTACAAGCGACAGGTGAAGCGCGGACGTTCCGCTCTGGCACGCCGCAACCTTTGGCACTTTTAGAAAATCCTCAAGCTGCTGCTCAAATTTATCAATATACGCGCCGCCAGTCGAAACCCAACCCTGTTGTATTGCGTCGTCGGCATATTTCTTTTCGTTTCCTTCAAAGTTCGGAATGGAAAGTGGAATTGTCTGCATAGTTTTTTCCTCTTTTACATCTTTGAATCGAGCGATTTGCCCGTTTCGATATGACTGAAATTCGGAAGATAGTCCGAAATGATTTTTACAATTTGTTCTTTTGACGTACTGTTTTTTGTAAATTCGTTTTTAAGCGCAGTGTAAAGAGCATCTATACGCTCCGAGTTTGGAATAGTCTTGTTTGTAATAATTCCAAGCGATGAAAAGCGCGCCATATCCGTGGTTTCGCCGTCCACGAAGAATTCTTCATACGCCTTTTCGCCCGATGTATTAGATGCGGAAAACAGCACGGGATACGCCTTGCTGCCGTTATACAGCTCCTTAGCGGCTGCAAACGCCTCTGCTTCTGTATCACATTCAAGCGCCTCATATCCAAAGCGCTTTAACAGCTCAACTGCAATAACGTCAAAGCCCATCATCTGCTCTTCCCTGAGCTTTGGGAAGAAGATTTCGCGGTTATTTCCTAAAATACAGGACAGCATACAAATCTCGCCGCTTTCCTTTGGCGAAACAAAATAGCGCTTTACGTCGTTAGGCGCGCTCAGCGGCTGATATTTATTAATCCTGTCAAGGAAGCCTGCGGGAAGCGAGCCGTTTGAAAACGCCACGTTTGCAAATCTCGCCGTTTTTACGCTGAATTTATCAGAGTACGAGAATATAACGTCCTCCATAATCCTTTTGCTCGCGCCCATAATGTTTACGGGATTTGCCGCCTTGTCAGTAGAAACGCAGAAATACACCTGCGGCGGAATTTCTGACAGCAAATCAAGAAGCTTTTTTGCGTTGATAACGTTATTAAGCAGCATTGCCTCAACGGAAAAAATATCCTTTTCACTTCTGACGTGCTTATGAGCAGAAAAGTTTGCTACGATGTCAAAGCCGTTTCTTGACCTGAACATTTTTTCAAATGTACCAGACGCATAGTCAATAGGATATGTAATGTAATCTGACGGCACGAACATACCGTCGGTGCTTCTTATATCGCGCGTAAGCTCTGTGAGCGCATTTTCGTTTATGTCAACAACAACGAGCGACTGCGGCTTAAACGGAAGTATCGCCTTGATAAACGACGAGCCAATGCTGCCCGCTCCGCCGATAACAAGAACGCGCATGTTGCCTATTCTGTTTTCAAGCTCTGCGCGGTTCTTTTCAATATCGTTTCTGAACAGGCTTTCGCTCCTGTTTGTAATTACGTCGCTGATGAATTTTTCCAAATTAAACATTTTTTGTCCTCAATCTTAGTTAAAGCTTTATTATTTCGGGATTGTCAATTCCGAACATATCAATTAACGTTTTAAACTGACCCTCATCAGCATAATCGGCGCGGGTGTTTTGTTTTTTTGATACCTCGTGCATACCGTCAAAGTATATCAGCTTGATGTTATAATCCTGCGGAATATTCAGCAGCGTACTTGACGGGAATGTCAGAATAATCGTCTTGTCCTTAATATATGGCAAAATCACCTCTGCAGGAATTTCGGAGTCAAGCTCAGCAGTCTTTACATTTTCACCGAAGTCATAAGCTATCGCGTCACGCGGGTGCTTCTTGATAATCACCGATTTTGAATTTTCGGCAATATAGCTTTTCAGCTTTTCAAGATAAGGCGAAAAATCATTAATAAAGTCCGCTTCAAACGGCGCCGTAAACAAAATTGTGTCTGCACCTGAAAAATCGTAATCGCTAATTCCGTTATAGAGCCTTGCGATAACCGAATTATAAAGCTCCATATCTGTTTTTGAAAAATCGAATAGCTGCCGCATTTCCTTATAATCGCGGTATTTCATTTTTTCAATGCGGCTGCAATACTTAACGCACCTTTTGTTTGTGCGAAGCGGAAATACATTGTCTGTATTCGCGTAGCCGAGAACGGACATCAACGAGCCCCTGATTGCCGAAAGGAGCGGCTTATAGGTAAATACGTTTGACAGCTTCCTGTCGAGGTAATCGGCTGTTCCGTCCTCCATAATGGTGACATCATATTCGCCGCCGAGTCCGACAAACGCGCCCGAAACAATACCGATATCGCACGGAACAACAATTCTGTCATAGCTTTCAATATCTGCAAATTCACAAGCGGTCTTTTTATAAAAACGCTTTTGCTGTCCGACAAGCGCGCAAAGAAGCATTTTTGAAAACATACCAACCTGCTTGCTAAGCGGCATATCGACATACGACTTTGTGTCCTTTAACACATTTTTAAAAAGCTCGCTTTTTTCACAGTACGAGTCCATAAACTGACCGCTGTAACCGTTTGGCAGACACAGCGCGTCCCATTCGGTTTCGCTGTCGTATGTGCAGTAATACCATATGAATTGTAACAAATTAGAGGGCTTGTAAATAAGCGCCAAGCCTCTGCGTTTCGACATATTAAACTCCCTTTTGTTTCTTTGAGAACAGCTTACCAAACAGCATTTTAATTCCGTTATAAGCCAGAGATACCATTACTGACGCCGCAAGCACCGTAACAAAGCCGACGGCAACCTGCGAATTGCTCAGATTTTTTTGTCCCAAAAGCTCCTCGTGATAAATCTGTTTCAAAACGTAGTAATAAATCATAAGGAATATTCCGTGGAATGAGAAAATCACCATCGAATTTTTGCCGATATATTTGAGCACATATGATTTTTTAACAAAGGTGCCGAGAACAAGAACGAGCGCGCTTCCTGCAATCGCGCAGATAAAATACAAAAGATAATCCTTGCCGTAGAAGTTTTCGGAAACTCCGACCAAATCGTTATACGGCGCAACAATCGCAACCGTTGCAAAGCAAAGCACAGCAGTAAACAAGCGCTTTGGAATACTTGCGCTGTCAAGCTCAAACACTCGCTCCCTGAAAACGCAGCCGATAGTAAATATCGGAAGCATTGCAAACGCAACGTTCAGCCTGAACGGATACTGTACCTCGTACCTTTGCAGGAATATCGGCGATACAACAAGAAGCGCAGATATAACGAACGATACGGCAACAGGCATTTTCTTGATAACGTATTTATAAAACGGATATAAAAACAGCGACACGAAGAAAAGGCATTGTAAAAACCACGTAACGCCGACATATACTACGCCTGCTCTGTAGAAAAAGCCGTGGATTAAGTCCTTAACCGACTCGGGATTTTCAAGTATCGGCGTTGCATACGTAACAATCGTGCCGACAATAAAAATATATACATACGCTAAAAACAGGCGTTTGAATTTCTTGATAAAATAATCCTTGAAGCTGATGCCCTCAACCTTTGTACACGCGCCTGAAACAAGGAAGAAAAACGGCATATGAAAGCTGTAAATGGAAAGGTCAAGCGGAGAATACAGATAAACCAAGTGACCTAAGACCACAAGCATAATACCTAATCCCTTTGACGCGTCAAGGAAATCAAATCTCTTTTGAGGCTTTTTAACGTTTAACTGTGTTGCCATAACTACTCTTCCAAACTCTTTATTTCGTCTAAGCTTTTTGTTTCGTCATTAATATTTAAACATTCGCGTATTACGTACTGCGGCGAATTATTAAGGCTGATATATATTCGTCCTAAATACTCGCCAATCATACCGAGCATCATCATTATAAGTCCGCCTATAAACAGTATGAGCGAAACCGTTGAGCTCCACCCTGCACTTATTCTCGGTACAAGTATTTTTCTTATAACCGTAAACAAGCCGAACGCAAAGCCGATAATAGCGCAAATAATTCCCACAAACGAGGAAGCTCTCAGCGGCACAACCGAAAAGGCTGTAAAGCCGTTAAGCCATAGCCGAAGCAGCTTCATAAAGGAATAGCCCGACTTACCCTCAATTCTGTCATAGTGGTCGACTGTTATATTTGCAATCGATTTTGTTGCGCGGAAAACAAGACCGCCAACAAAAGGATAGGAATTGTTATATTTTGTCATTTCCTTTGCAATAAAGCTTTTCATTACATAAAAGCTGCTGCCGAGAACGTTCTTTGGCTTGCCGATAAGCACCTCTGACATTTTGTTGCTCAGCCAGCTTCCGCATCGCCTCCACAGCGATTCATTAAGCTTGTTGTATCTTGCATAAACAACGTCATATCCCTCGCTGAGCTTGTCAATCAGCTTGAAGGTGTCGGCAACAGGAGTCTGACCGTCATCGTCAAGCGATACTATTAATTCGCCCTCTGCGACACGGTAGCCTGCCATAAGCGCCGCGTGCTGACCGAAATTTTTTGCAAATGAAATAGCTTTTACATCCTGTCTTTCGCGGGCTAAATCCTCTATTACAGACCACACGTTATCGGGTGAGCTGTCGTTAATCAAAATTATTTCATAATTATAATCGCTGTGCTCTTTCATAAGCGTATCTATTTCGTCCACAACGGTTGTAATTGTATTTTCCGACCTGTAGCACGGAATAACGTAAGAAATAAGCTTGTCCATTAATACCTCTTTTCCGAGTGCCGATGTGCTATTCGGACTCTCTGACATACCTTGCGTATTCGTCAATCGCGTATTCAATTCCGACTTCAGGCTTGTAGCCGATATCGTTTGCAATCTTATCTATACAAACCTCCCAGTTGTAATCATCCATCGGGTCGGGAGTATCCAAAAACTCAATCTTTGATGATGAGCCAAGCTGTTTAATAATAATTTCTGCAAGCTCCTTGTTCGAAAGATTGTTATAGCTTGCAAGGTTATATGTGCCTTGAGCATTTTCGTTGCAAAGCGCCTTGTAGAGTGCCTGTGCAATATCGTTGACGTGAATATACGTCTGACGTCGTGTTCCCTTGCCGATAAGCGTAATGTCCTCGCCTGCAAGAGCGCGTCTGACAAACGTCGGGAAAATAGTTTTTGGGTTAACACCCGTTCCTACGGGAGCGCAAATTCTGAAGCTTGCAGTTCTGAGCCCGAAGGTGTAATTTGAATAATCGGCAAGCAGCTCCTGCGTATACTTTGTAACGTGATAAACCGTTGGAGGCTTGATAGAATGATTTTCCTTAATCGGTACCTCTTTCGGCGAGCCGATAACGGGAAGACTTGAAAGCTGAACAAACGATGACATCTTGTTCTCTATACAGTATTCAAGCAGCTTTTGTGTTCCTCTTAAGTTATTAGTTACAACGTCAACCGTGTACGGCTCGTGGCGCATATCGGAAGCAAGATGTACAACTGCGTCAATTTTATCAACTGATATGGTGTCAAGAATTTTGCTCATATCATCTGTAGCAAGGTTGAACCTGATATACTCGCTGCATTCCTTACGCATTTCATCGTGCAAATCAAGTCCGATAACGTATACGCCCTGATTTAAAAGATATTTACAAACGTGTCCGCCGATAAAACCGTTTGAACCTGTTACTAAAACCTTCATTTTCACTCTCCGTAATCTATTTTAATCAAGCTGTTCATATTCATAACAGCATTATACGCTTCATCATAGTTGTCGTACTTATAAAAAATATATGCCACTCTTTCATTAAGGCAGTCGTCAATCGACTCTCCTGGTTTGAGCATATCAATCTTTTTAAAAACGTGCTCCTCAATTGACTTAGGAATTGCATAGCCGTTAATAACGCCGTTCTTGTCAGCCATAATTCCGTGATGTCCAGCATATTTTGAAACAGGCTTACTGAACTCAAGCTGCGACAAATCCATTCCCGTTTCAGCTCTCACCAGCGCTTCCTCCCACGGAAATCCGCTGATTACGTCGGCAACGGTCAAATACTGGTTTCCGAGCGCGCGCCGCATAAGCTCAATAATGTAGGGCTTTCCATCACTTACGATATACTGAACAGTCAGCATTCCGTCCACGAGGTCGAGCTCCTCGCAGATACGCTCAATATACGAATAGAGCTCTGATTGATACTTTTCAATTCCCCGTGCAGGGAAAAGCTCAGACTGAATTAGATATGGGTTTTTTGGACTGAAGCTATCGTTGCTTACTGAGCAGAGCACCTTTTTGTCTTTGATGAAAGTTACAAGCGCCTGCTGTGCTCCAACGATAAACGGCTCAATTACAATATGCTTAACCCTTGACCTGTCAAAAGCATTTTTTATAGCAAAAACAGCTTCTTCTCTGTTTTCTGCCTTGAGTATTCCTTTTCCGCCCGTCAAATCGGTTGCTTTGACAATAATAGGATACTCGGCAGTTTCGACATAGCTGAAAGCCGCGTTTATGTCATCAAAGCTGACAGAAACAGGAGTAGGAATATCAAGCGACTGAATAAAGCCTTTGAACAAATCCTTCTGATGAAGAAGAAGTGCGTTTTCATATGTATCGTGTCCAGGAATACCAAGCTTTTCGCAAACATAAGAAGCCGTTATCACGCCAAAATCATTAGCACAGGAAACAACTCTGTCAATATTATTTTCCTTGACAATTTTCAATATTGTCTCTTTGTCCGAATAATCCGCCTTGATATACTCATCGGCAAGCGCGTGCCCCATAAGGTCAGGCGCGTTTCCTGACGTAATAACGTAATAGCCAAGCTCCTTCGCCGTTCGATAAGCGTTGCTTCGCTAAGACTTCCGTTTAAAATAAGTAATTTTTTCATTTAAAACCTCAATATTATAATTAATAATATAATAACATAAAAGCACTATACTTTCAAGCATAATATATATGTTGCTATTTAAGCTAATTGATGATATAATAAACTAAAATTTGTACGGAGGGTGGATTATGGATAAAATTTCAATTAACAACGAAAAATGCATCGGCTGCGGAATGTGCGTTAAGGACTGCGTTGCTTCCTCGCTTTATCTTGACGGCGGCAAAGCGAAATTCCGTGAGGGCTGTATTGAGTGCGGACACTGCTTCGCAATTTGTCCGACGGGCGCGATTGATATGCCGAATTACGACACAGAAAACTGCGGCAAAATCACACCCGCGTCCGAAATCGACAGCGATAAGCTGCTCGGCTTTATGAAAAGCAGACGTTCTGCAAGGCATTTCAAGGACATTCCCGTTGAGCAGGAAAAGATAGATAAAATCCTTGAAGCAGGCAGGTATGCACCTACGGGCGCAAACTCACAAAATGTTGCGTACACCGTGCTCGGCACAAAGCAGGACGCGCTTGAAAAGGAATGTGTAAAGCTTTTCAGAGCAGGTGTAAGCATTGGTAAAAACTTTTCTGCCTCGCTGAAAAACACAAACATCGACAACAATTTCTTCTTCAAAAAAGCACCACTTGTAATAGTTGTTTCGGGACGCGACACAACTAACGCAACGCTTGCAAGCGCGTATATGGAGCTTGAAGCTACAAGCCTTGGACTCGGCGTGCTGTACAGCGGATTTTTCGTTGCGTGCAGCAGAATTAATCCGAAAATTTTCCATATGCTCGACCTGCCGAGAGGACACAAGGCTGTAACGTGTATGATTTTCGGATATCCCGAAATGAGCTACAAGCGCGTTGCACCGAGAAAACCGCTTAAATTCAAAAAGCTGTAATGGTGATAATATGAAAAAAGAAAAAGTATTTTTTATCCTTTATTGGATATTGCTTTCGCTGACGGCGATTGTGTATTTTACTGTGCTTGAGCTTGGTAAAAACACGCTGCTCGGCTGGGGTATCGCGTTAGTGCTGTTTGGCGCATATATCACGCTTGAAATAAAGCTGATTAAAGGCAGACAGTGGTATATCAGGCTCATTTCCTGGCTGTGCTTTTTCGCGCTTCTCGTTGGTACTGCCTTTTTGTCACAGCCGCCGTACAAAACGGTACCTGCTGTAGACAGCAAAAGACCTGCTGTAACAGAGGTTGTCAAGGTTAACGAGGGCGAACTAACAGGCGTTTTCAACGAGGATAACAGCGTTGAGGTTTACGCAGGCATTCCCTATGCTAAGCCGCCCGTCGGCGAGCTTAGATGGAAGGAGCCGCAGGCACCAGAAAAGTGGGACGGCGTAAAGGCTTGCGACCATTTTGCGCCGATGTCGATGCAAAAACGCGACAGCGAAATTATGAATTCGCTGACAAGAATTGTCGGCTATCACGATTACAGAATCAGCCTTAAGGATAACTACCGCGAGGCTGTCAGCGAGGATTCGCTTTATCTGAATATCTGGAAGCCTGCTGGCGAGGTTAAGGACGCTCCCGTGCTGTTTTTCATTCACGGCGGCTCGCTCACGTCGGGACAGTCTTCGTTCAGCGAATACCGCGGCGAGGATTTAGCAAAAAAAGGTATAATCGTCGTGAATTTCGGCTACCGACTCAACGTATTCGGCTATATGGCTCACAGGAGCCTTGCAAACGAGTCACCCAACAAAACGACTGGTAACTACGGTCTGCTTGACCAGATTGCGGCGCTAAAATGGGTAAACGATAACATCGCTTCCTTCGGCGGCGACGCTTCAAAAATTACTATCGCAGGCGAATCCGCAGGAGCGTCAAGCGTTAACGCGCTTTGCGTTTCTCCGCTTGCAAAGGGGCTTTTCAGATACGCGATTGCCGAAAGCAGCGGCATCACGCCTAAGGTGCCTTATCACACGTTTAGAAGCTATGATGAAGCGCTTGAGGAGGGCAACAAAACGCTTGAGGAATTCGGTGTTCTTAACGCAGGAGAGCTTCGCGCGATGAAGGCGGAGGAGCTGGTGAAAACGACTGCAAATAACAGCGCGATGACAGTTGACGGCTACGCGATAACCGAACAGCCGTACCTGACGTATGAAAAGGGCGAAAACAACGAGCAGTCGCTCCTCAACGGCTACAATTCGCACGAGGCAAATGTGTTCAATCTTTTCTCAAAGGTTGAGGCTGGGGATTATCAGGATAAGATAGGCGAGCTTTTCGGCAAATACACCGACGACGTGATAAGGCTTTATCCGCCCGCAAGCGTGCCGCTCGATTACGATTTTGCTGTTGAAGCAGGCGGAAGCGCAAAGGGCGCATATAATCTTGTGCTCGGCGGAACGTGGTTTGCATACAGCCACTACAAATGGTCCGACTACGTCGCAAGCCAGAACAAGCCCGTCTATTTCTACTATTTCAACAAGGATAACAGGTCGCTACGAGCTAACCACGCAGGCGAGCTTCCATACGCATACGGAAACCTTTGGCGGCACGATTACCTTTATGACGAAAAGGACGCTGAGCTATCCGAAACAATGCAGAATTACTGGGTAAATTTCGTAAAAACGGGCAACCCGAACGGTGACGGACTTCCCGAGTGGACGCCGTACACGACAAGCCAGAAAAAAATAATTCAGCTTGACGAAAACATAGAGATGATTGACGACCCGTACAGCGAGCTGTACAAGATAATCGACAAATCGCAAAATGATAAAGCTGAGCAGTAAAAAGCGGCTATCTCACCTGTTACAAGTGAGATAGCCGTTTTATTTATTAAATATCAGGCTTTGGCAAAACCTTCATATATACTATTTCGTCGTCATTTTCGCATAGCGCGAGGGTGCCGATTTTCTTATAACCGAGTCCCTCATACAGCTTTTGCGCCTTAACGTTCGAGCCTTCGCACGACGCCATTACCTTGTCGAAAAAGCGTTCCTCCATCTGTCTTTGCCAGATAAGAAGCGTCAGCTTTCCGTCGCCGAGTCCGCGGTATTCATCAAGAATATAAAAACGGTTGATAAACGGATATTTTTCGAGGAACAGGCTGTACTGAAGCCAGCCAGCGAAGCTGTCCTTTTCATATATAAAAAGCACCTGCGAGCTTTCCGTCCAGCGGCGAAATTCGCTTTTTGTAATCGTTTTATCAATTGCGAGTATCTGCTCGTAATCCGCCTCGTTGGCGTAGCGTACCTTCATCATAATTTTTATCTCCTGAGTGATTTAAGAAGCGCAATTTCCTTTGCGTAGCCGTCAAGCTCGTTCGGCGTTTCGAGGAACATAGGAAGCTCGCACAAAAGCGGGTTGTTTACTATGTTTTCAAACGTCTTTATGCCGAGGAAGCCCTCGCCGATTTTTTCGTGCCTGTCCTTGTGCGCGCCGATAGGATTTTTGCTGTCATTGAGGTGAAGCGCACGGAGTCTGTCGATACCGATAATTCGGTCAAACTCGCCGAGCACCTCGTCAAGATGGTTTGTGATGTCATATCCCGCGTCGCTGACGTGGCAGGTGTCAAGACAAACGCCGATATTGTCCTTCATATCGGTACGGTCAATAATCTCGCGCAGCTCCTCAAAGGTCTTGCCGATTTCGCTGCCCTTGCCCGCCATAGTTTCGAGCAAAACGGTAGTCGTCATTCCCTCAAACATAACGTTATTAAGCGCGTTTGCAATAAGCTCTATACCCGTTTCCTCGCCCTGTCCAACGTGCGAGCCCGGGTGAAAATTATAAAGCTGATACGGCGTCTGCTCAAGACGGAGCAGGTCGTCCTTAAAGGTGTTTTCCGCAAACTCGCGCACCTCGGGCTTAGCGCTGCAGAGATTGAGCGTGTACGGCGCGTGAGCAAGAATTGTACCGAAGCCCTCTTCCTCTTTTAGTGTAAGAAAAGTATCAATATCCTTGCTGTCAAGCGGCTTTGCAGCTCCTCCGCGTGGATTGCGCGTAAAGAACTGAAACGTATTTGCGCCTATTGATTTTGCCGTTTCGAGCATAGCGGTATAACCCTTTGACGACGAAAGATGTGCACCGATAAACATTATATTTTACCTCTCAGAATGTCCTCATCTGCCTGGCCGCTCATAATGTAATCGAGCAGGTCGGCAACACAGCCGTTGTTACAATGGCAAGCCTCGAACTTGCAGATTTTATGTATAGCCGACGGAGCCTGTCCAGCGCACGCGGGAAGTCCGACGGTTTTGAGCATATCCCAGTCGTTATAATAGTCGCCGATAGCTGCAACGTGGCTTTTTTCAATGCCGAGCATATCGGCAAGATGCATAATTCCAACGCCCTTGTGGGTGTCCTTCTGGAGCATTTCGAGCGTGAGAATTGACGATAACATAAAGTTTGCGTCGGGATTGTCGAGCTTTTTGATAAGGTTATTGAGCTTTGAAATCATAAGAGGATTTGACCAGAAAATAACCTTCATCCAGCCGTCCTCGGGCACGTCGTCAATCGACTTGACGTACTCGTGCTTAGCCTTGTCAAAATGCGTCGTCGTTTTCTGAAGCAGTCCGCTTTTTACCACGTAAACGTAGTCGTCAAAATACACGCCGATGTCGATACTTTTGAAAATATCGTCAAACTCGGTTGAAACGTATTTAACGAACTCTCTGCCCTTAGGTCCGATTGTACGGCGCCAAATCATTTCGCGCTTGTTGTAATCGTAAATACCTGCGCCGTTAAGAACGACGGCTGGCTGGTTGGGCGTTATGCGGTTATAGTTACGCTCAAGACTCGACTGAAGCCTGCCCGATGCGAGCGTAAAGTTGCCGCCGAGCTCGGTGAATTTCTTAATTGCGTCATAATTTCGTTGAGGAAGCCGTCTGAACTTGTTGTTAAGCGTTCCGTCAATATCGGACACAACAAGCCAGTTTTCAAATGTTTTATCCATTTTCCGTTCCTCCTTTTAGTTTAGTCAAAAAGTCCGTAAAGTACTGCGGCAGCTCGCTTTCAAACTCGAGCCACTCGCCTGTTTTCGGATGTTCAAAGCCGATATGCTTTGCGTGCAGACACTGACCGTTAAGCTCGGTAATAACCTTTTTCGGGCCGTAAACGGCGTCGCCTGCAACGGGGTGACCTATGTGCGAGCAATGTACACGGATTTGGTGCGTGCGTCCCGTTTCGAGAGTACAGCGTATATGCGTAAAGCTCCCGAAGCGTTCAAGCACGTCGATATGCGTGGTTGCATTTTTTGAATTTTTCATTGTGACCGCCATTTTTTTGCGGTCCTTTGGACTCCTGCCGATTGGCTGATTGACTGTTAGGGAGTCCTCTTTGATATTGCCGTAAACAACAGCCTCGTAAGCACGCGAAAAGGAATGCTCCTTTATCTGCTCAGCAAGGCTGAGGTGCGCCGTATCGTTTTTTGCGACGATAAGCAGACCTGACGTGTCCTTGTCAATACGGTGAACTATTCCTGGACGTATTACGCCGTTAATGCCCGAAAGGCTGTCGCCGCAGTGAAAGAGCAGCGCGTTAACAAGCGTGCCGTCGGGGTTTCCTCCCGCAGGGTGAACAACCATACCCTTTGGCTTGTTGACAACGAGCAAATCGTCGTCCTCGTAAACTATTTCAATCGGAATGTCCTGTGCCTTTGCTTCGAGCGGCTTTGCGTCAGGCACGGTTATTATAACCGTGTCGCCCTCTTTGCATTTGTATTTTTTATTCTCCGCTTTGCCGTTTACCGAAACGCCGCCGTCGTCGATAATCTTCTGTACGGCTGAGCGCGTAAGCTCGCCAACAAGCGAAGGAAGCAGCTTGTCGAGCCTTTCTCCTGCAGCGCTTTCGTCAAGTGTAAAGGTGAATTTATCCATCGCTTTTCTCCCCACCTTTTCCCTTGAACAAATCAAAAAGCAGATATGCAACAAGCGATATTGCGCCGAGCGTTACTGCGCTGTCGGCTATATTAAACACTGCAAAATTAACAAACGTCGGCTCGATAAAATCAACGACGTAGCCAAAACGGACTCTGTCAACAAGATTTCCGAGTCCGCCCGAAACGACTACTCCGAAACTCCAGTACATCCACAGATTAGGGCATCTGTCGGAAAACATATACCACAGCACGCCTACGCACACAACTACCGTGAGTGCAACAAATATCCACCGAGCGCCCGAGAACAGCGAAAACGCCATTCCCGTGTTTTCGGCATAGCGAAGCTGTACCACGCGCGGAATAAAGCTTACGGCTTTTCCGTCCTTCAGGTACAGCTGTGCAAGATATTTAGTTATCTGGTCAAACGCGATGATGAGTGTTATCATCACCGCGCAGGATATATGTTTTTTCTTGTGCATTATTATTCCAGATTAAGAAGCTTCATTGTTTCTGCACATTCCTTGCAGAGCGTCGGGTGTGCAGGATTTGTGCCTACGCTGCGCGTAAACTTCCAGCAGCGTTCGCACTTTTCGCCCTCTGCCTTTGTGATTGTAACAGAAAGGCCGTCAACGTCGCCCTTTACCTCGCCTTCGCCGTCGGCAATTTCAACAGCAGAGGTGATAAAGATTTCGGGAAGCGCGTCCTTTGCAGCTTCGAGGAATTCCCTGAGCTCTCCGTCAGCGAAAAGGGTTACCTTTGCTTCAAGCGGCTTGCCGATAATCTTGTCATTACGGGCAACTTCAAGCGCCTTCTGAACGTCGGTGCGTACCTCGTGAATTCTGTCCCACTTAGCGATGAACGCGTCGTCTGTTTCAATAAAGTCAGCAGTCGGGATTTCATTAAAGAGCGGTGAACGCTCATCCTTACCTGCTTCGTGCTTCATCTCTTTCCAGATTTCGTCGCAGGTAAACGCGAGAATAGGAGTGAGAACGAGCGTAAGCGCGTCAAGCACCTTGTAAAGCACCGTCTGGGCTGCTCTTCTTGACTTGGAATCGGGAGCAGAGGGATAAAGTCTGTCCTTAAGCACGTCAAAATAGAAGTTACTCATATCAACAACGCAGAAGTTGTGAAGCGCGTGAGCAGTAGTGTGATATTCGTAATTATCGTAACCCTCGCGGGCGGTTTTGAGCACCTCGTCAAGCTTCATAAGCGCGTACTTGTCAAGCTCTTCAAGCTCGCTGTTATCAACCATATCCTTGTCAGGGTCGAAGTCATAGAGATTGCCGAGGCAGTATCTTGCGGTATTTCTGATTTTTCTGTAGTTATCAGAAATCTGCTTGAGAATTTCCGGGCTGATACGGATATCGGCGTGATAGTCAGCAGAAGCAACCCAGAGGCGAAGAATATCTGCGCCGTACTTTGAGATAACCTCCTGAGGAGCGATACCGTTGCCGAGCGATTTACTCATCTTTCTGCCTTCGCCGTCTACTGTCCAGCCGTGAGTGATAATCTCCTTGTACGGAGCGCCCTTGCCTGCTGCAACAGACGTAAGAAGTGAGGACTGGAACCAGCCTCTGTACTGGTCAGCTCCTTCAAGATATACGTCTGCAGGCCACTTGAGATAAGGTCTGTTTTTGCATACTGCGAAATGAGATGAGCCCGAATCGAACCAAACGTCCATAATGTCGGTTTCTTTTTCAAAGCCGCTGTTTTTGCCACAATGAGGACAGGTGAAGCCTTCGGGAACGAAGTATTCTGCCTCGTGCGCAAACCACGCGTCCGAGCCCTCCTCGCCGAAGATATCGGACACCTTGTTCATAACGTCAGCGTCGATAATTTCCTTGCCGCAGTCCTTACAGTAAATAACGGGAATCGGAACGCCCCATTTTCTCTGACGTGAAATACACCAGTCGGCGCGCTCCTGTACCATCGACTGAAGTCTGTCCTTACCCCACTCGGGGAACCACTTAACGTCCTCGGCAGCTGCAACGGCAGCGTCCTTGAAGTCATCAACTGAGCAGAACCACTGAGAAGTAGCTCTGAAAATAACGGGATTATGACAGCGCCAGCAGTGAGGATACTGGTGTTTAATCTTCTTAAGTGCAAAGAGTGAGCCGTGCTCATCAAGATATTCGGCAATAGGCTTGTTTGCGTCCTCGGTAGAAAGACCTGCAAACATACCTGCTTCATCAGTAAGCATACCCTTGTCGTCAACGGGTACAACCATAGGAATTTCGGGATATTTTCTGCATACGTTATAGTCGTCAACACCGTGACCAGGCGCTGTGTGTACGCAGCCTGTACCGCTTTCGAGCGTTACGTGGTCGCCGACGATTACAAGCGATGTTCTGTCGATAAACGGATGAGCCGTCTTCATATATTCAAGCTCGCTGCCGCGGATAATACCGACGGTTTCATAATCGGTAACGCCTGCGTCAGCCATAGCAACGTCAACAAGGTCGGTAGCCATAACGAAGTATTCGCCGTTGGATTTGATAAGCGAGTATTCATAATTTGGACCTACGCAGATAGCAACGTTGGCAGGAAGAGTCCACGTTGTTGTAGTCCAGATTACGAAATATGTTTTGTCAAGGTCTGCACCGAGAGCGGCAAGCTTGCCCATATCGTCGGTAACCCTGAACTTAACGTAAATTGAATGGCACGGGTCCTCGGCGTACTCAATTTCAGCCTCGGCAAGCGCCGTATTACAGTCCGAGCACCAGTAAACAGGCTTAAGTCCCTTGTAGATATAGCCCTTGTTTGCCATAGAAGCAAACACCTTAATCTGCTCCTGCTCAAACTCCTTTTGAAGCGTGATATACGGATTATCCCATTCGCCGATTACGCCCATTCTTCTGAAGCTCTTGCGCTGAATGTCGATATAACCGAGCGCAGTATCGCGGCAAATTTTTCTGAGCTCTAAATCAGAGATATTGCTCTCTGCCGTAATGCCTGCCTTTTTGCGCGCTGCAAGCTCAGTCGGAAGACCGTGAGTGTCCCAGCCTGGAACGTACGGTGACTGATAACCCGTCATATTCTTGTAGCGGACGATAAAGTCCTTGAGCGTTTTATTGAGAGCGTGTCCGATATGAATATCACCGTTTGCGTACGGAGGGCCGTCGTGAAGCAAGAACATCGGCTTGCCCTCGTTTGCTTTCATAAGCTCCTCGTACTGCTTGTTGTCCTCCCAAGCCTGCAAAAACTCAGGCTCACGCTGAGGAAGCGAAGCTCTCATAGGAAATTGTGTCTGTGGTAAATTTAAAGTTTTATTATAGTCCATTGGTACAAAATGCTCCTTTGGTTAATTTATGTAGCTTAGTTTATTATTTCTTCTTTTTGCCGAAAAAGCCCTTAAATTTCGGGTCGCCCTCGTCCTCGTCGTCATCGGGCGGAACGAGCGAAATCGTCTGGTTTCTGTCGCCGTGAGCGTCCTCGGTCTTTACGTTGAAATATGACTCAAACGGAAGGTCGCCGTCTGTATCAAAAAGCGACTTTTCCTCCACGTTTTCCATACGCGGCTCCTCTGTGATTTCGGGGATTGAAATTGAGCCTTCCTCAACAGGTGTAATGTCCTTTTGTGAAAACGCCTCAACTGCCTTCATAGGGTCTGCTGGCTCGTCGTCTTCCTCTTCCTCCTCGGTGATACCGATGTCGCTGCTTACGTCTTCAAAAGCCTCCTCGGCAGTTTCCTCGGCAATAACAACCTCTTCGATTTCCTCTTCAATCTCCTCAGCTGCAGCCTCAGCGTCGTCGGTTTTGATGGTTACGGTTTCAGGAATAGCGTTTTCCATCTCGTCCATTTCGTTTACGAGTGAGTCAACCTCGCTCTGGATTGCGTTAACGTCGTCCTCGCTCTTCTTTTCCGTATCGAGCTGAGCGTTTTTGAGCTCTTCAAGCTGGCTGATATAAAGAGCAGAAACGTTAGAAATGAAGCTCTGTGCATTCTCCTTAAGTGAAGCAGTAAGCTTTTCGTAAGCTTCCTTTTCTTCCTTTGACTTTGTGATAAGGTCGTCAGAGATTTCCTTAGCCTGGTCAAGAATATCCTGTGCAACAATTTTTGATGAGTTAATTGCGTCGTTAGCCTTCTTCTCTGCGTCGGCTGTAAGAGCGTTAGCCTCGTCCTTCTTCTGCTTTACGATAGCCGCCGCATATTCCCTTGCCTCGCGTACAAGCTTTTCTGCACTTGCGTTAGCCTCGTCAACAGTCTTTTTAGCAGTATCCTCGCTGTTTTTAATAAGCTCGCTTGCAGTTTCGCTTGATTCCTTCTTAATCTTGTCTGCTGTAACCTGAGCGGTGATGAGCGCGCTCTTTATTGAGTCCTCCTCTGCTCTGTATTCCTCGATTTTTGCAGCAAGAAGCTCCATTTTGCGATAGAGCTCTTTATTCTCGTTAACGTACGCGTCGATTGTGTCCGCAGCAGCGTTAAGCGTTGCGTTAACCTCGTCTACGCTGTAGCCGTCAGCAGCTTTGCTGAGGCTGACGTTTCTTAAATCATTTGCACTTATCATAATATTCTTCCTCCTGTATTACATAAACATTCCGTTGTTTTCAAGCTCGTCGATAAGGTCGCCCATAACGTCAACGTTGTAAGGCGTAATAATGTAGGTTGAGTTCGCAACGCGTTTAATCTGGCCGTTGTTAGCATATGCAACGCCCGACAAAAAGTCAAGCAGACGGCGCGCTACGTCACGGTTTGTGCTTTCAAGGTTGAGCACTACCGTTCTTCTTTCGTTGAGGTTGTCGGCAATTGCGGCAGCCTCCTCGTATTTTTCTGGCTTTACAAGAACAACCTGTAACTGAGCCGTCGTATGAATATTAACGACCTTGTCGTTCTTCGGGCGTCTTAACGGACGCTCTGGCTGACGCTCCTCGCGCTCATAAGAAGCGGGCGGAGCTATTTCGCGCTCTCTTTCAAAGCGAGAGCTTCTTGACGCTGTGTTAAACGAAGCAGCGTCGTCATAGTACTCATCAAATTCGTCATCGTCGTTTTCGGTGATAATGTCCTTAACCTTGTCTAAAAATCCCATCTTTTCTACCTCACTAATTAAAAATATTTACGCGCTCCGAATATCGCGGAGCCAACTCTTACTATATTTGAACCCTCGAGCACGGCGGCTTCATAATCTCCGCTCATACCCATAGAGAGAATTTTCATATCTATATTATCTATATTTTTTTCTTTAAAGTCAACAAAGGATTTATGAACCTCCCAAAAATATTTACGCACCTCGTTTTCGTCGCAAATCGGGGGTATTGTCATAAGACCCTTTACCTTTATGAAGCTGAGCTCGGAAATCTGATGAAGCAGCTCGTCGAGCTGTTCGATATAGATACCGCTTTTCGATTCCTCGCGTCCAACGTTTACCTCGACAAGCACGTTTGTTGCCGTGCCGAGCTTTTCAGACTGCTTAGAAATTTCCTTTGCAAGCTTCAGCGAATCAACGGACTCAATCATATCGACCTCGCCGACAATCTGTCTGACCTTATTTGTCTGAAGATGACCTATAAGGTGACGTTCGACGCCGTCAAGATGAAGCAAATCCTTCTTGCCGAGGTATTCCTGCACTCGATTTTCGCCGATTAAATCCGCGCCCTCGTCAAGCACGGGGTTGATGTACTGCGCTTCAACCGTCTTTGTTACGCACATCAGCCTTACGTCGTTTTCGTCGCGTCCAGCCTTGACTGCCGCCTCTGAAACCTGCTCTTTAACTCGCTTGTAGTTTTCGAGTGTTGTATTTATACGCTGCGTATCAGGTGTAAACTCTGCCATCGCTAAGCTCCTTTCCCTGAATTATTATTTTATCATAAAGCCTTACGCCGTCCTTGTTTTCGGGGTCAAATTTCAGCAGAACGTAATCGTCGTCAGAATAGATGACCTCCGCCTGTCTGAACTTAATCTGACTGGAAATAAGAGCGTATACGCCTTTTTTGTCCTTTTCAACGTGGAGCGCTGAAGCAGGAACCTTTATGCCCTCTTTTGAGCTTATACGGATTTCGATATTCTCTTTTCTCAGCGAAGCAAGCTTGCTGTCCATCATATTTGATTTGAGAATAAGCGCCGTTTCCTTGGCTCCGACCTCTGGCTGTGCGCCGCTGACAATCTGCATCGTAAGCACGGTATCGTCGCCGTCCTTAAGCGCAACCTGCACCTTGTCGCCGTCCTCGAGGTTCATAACCTCGTCGGCGCTCACAACACACATAACGTACCACTTGTAGCTCGTTACCAGCTTACCGAGATTTTCGTTTTCGTTCTTGCGCGTATCAAATTCCTTGACTGCACTTTTTATCTGTTCGACGGTCGTTGACTCGGCTTTTTCATAATCAACTGCTTTTTCAAATCCGTCGGTGTAGCTCGTGAAAACTCCCGACTCGTCTGTTTTGATATAGCCGTCTGGCTTTGCAGTAGAAAGCTGCTCCGCCTGCTGTCTTAGCTCCTGAATGATAGAAACAAGGTTTACGTTTTCACCTATCAGCATCTGTCGTCGTAGAATGCTGTCGTTGATTTCGTTTCCTTTATCCGCCGCGTACTGCGCGCCCTGATTTGATACCGTACGGACGTATTCGTCAACCTTGTCGGCAATTTCGCTGTTGAGCGTTTCTACGCTCGCAACCTGTCCGACCGTCATCGACTCGAGGTTTTCATAGTAAGCAAGCTGTTCTTTTACAGCAGTATACTGCGAATACCTTTCGGCAGCGTCTGACGAGGAAAAGTTCATAGCGACGTTTCCGCCGACCTTTACCTTGTCGCCGTCGCTGATGCACGGCACCGTTACGCCCGAGGAGCTTTTCTGGATAGTATGCTCGTCGCGGACGACGATAGCAGTCGCGTCGATTTTTTCATAAACGGTAGTAAGGGTTGCCGTCTGGGTTACAAGCTCAATATGCGATACTGAATAAAACTGGAAAATGATGTACGCAATAATGAGAAGCGCCGCAATAATAATCGCGATATTATCTTTTTTAAGCTTTGGCATTTTCCTCCTCCGTTCCTAAAAATTCCTTTGACATTTCTGTCGCTTTTGCAACAAGCTCGTCCGCCGTCATTTCGTCGGCGTAAAGCCAGTTGATGCTTTCGTTTCTGCGAAACCAGGTTAGCTGGCGTTTTGCATAGCGCCTCGTTTCGCGTTTAATGCATTCAACGGCGTCGTCAAGCCCGCACGTTCCGTCAAGGTACGGCGCAAGCTCCTTGTGACCGATTGCCTGGCGCGCCGTTACGCCCGTCCTGCCGAGCATCGCTTTTGATTCGTCAAGCAGTCCGTTATCAAGCATAATATCTACGCGCCTGTTAATCCTGCCGTACAGCTTTTCACGGTCGCGATAACCGATACCGATATAAAGCGCGTCGTATTTGCTGCCGTCAGCCATTGAATTTTCATTCTGTTCAGTTTTGCTCGTGCCGCCGTAGCAAAGCTCAAGCGCCCTGATAACACGTTTTCTGTTGTTTTTGTGAATATCGCGCGCCGCGTCAGGGTCAAGCTTTTTCAGCTCGTCGTACAGCTCGTCGCTGCTTTTTTCGCCAAGCTTCTGCCTCAGCTCATCGTTAACGCCGACATCGGAAAACTTAATTCCCTTGACGAGCGTATCAATAAACAAGCCCGTTCCGCCCGCGATAATCGGTACGTTGCCGCGCGACGTGATGCCGTCGATTATTACCTCTGCACGGCTTACGAAATCAGAAACGGAAAATGCTTCGGACACGTCAAGACATTCAAGCAGGTGATGAGGTATGCCCTGCTTTTCCTCCTCCGTTGCAGCCGCAGTCGCAATCGGCATTCCGCGGTAAACCTGCATAGAGTCGGCTGAAATTATTTCTCCGCCGAGCGCCCTTGCAAGCTCAACTGCAAGCGAGGTTTTGCCAGATGCAGTTGCGCCGACGACGCATATAATCTTAGTTTTGCTCATAATCAGCCCTGCCTGCCGAACTGCTTTTCAATATCGTAGCGGCTCATTTTTATCATAACTGGTCTGCCGTGCGGACAATAGCGAATGTCGGGCATTGACAGCAGCTTTCTGACGAACAGCTCGCGCTCGTACGGCGAGGTGTAGTCGCCGCCCTTTACCGCCGCCCTACAGGACGTGGAGTGAAAAATCCAATCCATCTTTTCGGGCGTTATGTCAGTTTTGCCGTCAAGCAGCTTGCCTGCCGTTTCGACAATCAAATCCTCGATGTTTTCGCCGCCGAGCATTGACGGACATTCGCGTACAAGCACGGTCGACGAGCCGAAGTCCTCGATTAAGAAGCCGCATTTTGCGTACAGCTCAGTATTATCGCACACAGCGCTGTACTCGTCCTTTGACAGCCTTACGGCAACGGGTGTGAGCAATACCTGAGAAGCAATCTCCGTGCTTGCCTTGAGCGCTTCGTAATTCATACGCTCGTGCGCCGCGTGTTTGTCGATAAAATAAATCGAATTTTCAATTTCGATGATAATATACGTTTTGAACGCCTCGCCCACAACCTTGAAATCGGGAATTTCAACCTCCTCGCGTTCCTCGGGCTCAGGCTCGGTGATTACGTTTTCCTGTACCGTTTTGTTTTCAAGCGGCTTTTCGGGAGCGTTGACGTACAGCTCGGAGCTTACGCCCTTCGCTTCCTCAAGCACCTTTGAATAAGCGTCTATTTCCTCCTGCGCAGGCTTTGGCTCTGCCTTTTTTGAAGGCGCGGAAGCTATCTGCCAGAAGTCCTCCGCACGCTTTTGTTTAAACTCAATCTGCTTCGGCTTATCCTCGCCCTTTTCAGCGAAGTCGATTTTGCCTTCGCTTGTAAAGAAGGTCTTTTTCGGCGCTTCAAAATGCGCCTCTTTTGGTGTGTCCTGCGCTTCGACAGCCGACTTCACGCCGTAATACACAAGCTCAAACACAGGGCGCTCGTTTGCAAAGCGCACCTCGATTTTTGCAGGATGTACGTTTACGTCGACGAACGACGCGTCACACTCTATGTTCAGCACACAGCCTGGAAACCTGCCGACCATAATTGAATTCTTGAACGCCTGCTCAAGTGCAGCCATAGCAGTCTGACACTTGACGGGACGGTTGTTGATGAAGAAGAATTCCATCGCCCTGCTTTTGCGCGCACCCGACGGCTTTGTAACAACGCCGCTGACGCGCATATTGTTGACCGAGTAGTCAACGTCAACAAGAGTGGAGGAAAATTCCCTTCCGAATACGGAATACACCGTGCTTTTCAAATCGCCGTTGCCCGAGGTGATAAGCGTCTGCTTTCCGTCGCGGATAAAGCGAAACGATATTTCGGGGTGGCTGATTGCCATTCTGTCAACAATACCTGCAACGGAATTACCCTCGGTAACGTCTTTTTTAAGAAATTTCATTCGCGCGGGAGTGTTAAAGAAGATATCCCGCACAACTATCGTTGTACCCTCGGGACATCCCGCGTCGGCAAGCTCGATTTCCTCGCCGCCTGCTATTTCATATCGCGTGCCGAGCTCGTCGCCCTTCTGGCGGCTGAGAAGCTCAACCTTTGACACGGCGGCAATAGAAGCCATAGCCTCGCCGCGAAAGCCGAGAGTCATAATGCTGTTCAAATCCTCGCCGCTTTTGATTTTGCTCGTTGCGTGAGGAAGAAATACCTTTTTAATCTGGTCGCGCGCTATTCCGCAGCCGTCGTCGGTAATGCGGATATACGTTGAGCCGCCGTTTTTGATTTCTACGGTTATGCTCTTCGCACCAGCGTCAACGGAATTTTCAATCATTTCCTTGACGATTGACGAGGGACGTTCGACAACCTCGCCCGCCGCGATAAGCTGATATACCTCTTTTGGCAAAATATTAATTTCAGGCAAGGAAGTCACCCCCTCTTGTTTTATAATTCTTCTGCTTTCTTTTTGAGGTCGTAAAGCGTCTGCATAGCCTCAATAGGCGTAAGCGTGTTAATGTCAACCGCCTTAATAACCTCGATTAAATCATTTGTTGAATTCGTTTTGAAGTTGTACTGAATGTCGTCGCTTTCCTCAATCACGCTGTCGTCAGCCTTGAACTCAATTTCGATTTTGTTAGCTTCAAGCTCTTTGAGTATAACCTTTGCGCGTTTAATTACGCTTTGAGGAAGTCCAGCGAGCTTTGCAACCTCGATACCGAAGCTCTGGTCGGCGCCGCCGTGAACAATCCTTCTGAGGAAGGTTATATCGTCGCCGCGCTTTTTAACGGCGATTGAGTAGTTGTTAACGCCGTCGAGCATACCCTCCATAGCGGTTAGCTCGTGATAGTGAGTTGCAAAAAGCGTTTTTGCGCCGAGGCTCTTTTTCTTGACGGTATATTCAAGCACTGCGCGCGCAATACTCATACCGTCAAAGGTCGAAGTACCTCTGCCGATTTCGTCAAGAATTATCAGCGAATTTGCCGTTGCATTTTTGAGTAACGAGGAAACCTCGTTCATCTCAACCATAAAGGTAGACTGTCCCGTTGCAAGGTCGTCCGAAGCGCCGACGCGTGTAAATATCGCGTCCACAACAGATATCCTTGCCGTTTTTGCAGGCACAAACGAGCCGATTTGCGCAAGCAGTACGATGAGCGCCGTCTGGCGCATATACGTTGATTTACCTGCCATATTAGGACCTGTGATAATCGCACAGCGGTTTTTGTCGCTGTCAAGCAGGGTATCGTTCGGCACGAACACCGAATTTTCAAGCAGGGTTTCCACAACGGGATGCCTGCCCTCTTTTATGTCAATTACTCCGTCGGTCGTAATCTGGGGACAGCAGTAGTTGTTCGCCGAAGCAGTTTCGGCAAGCGAAGCGAGCGCGTCGAGCGTTGCAACGGCTCTTGCCGTTTTCTGTATCCTCATAGCCTCGCCCGCAAGCTGAGTGCGTATAGCGGCGAACACCTCGTACTCAAGCGCAACAAGTCTGTCCTTTGCGCCGAGCACCTTGCCCTCCAAATCCTTAAGCTCCTGAGTAATAAATCTTTCGCAATTAGTAAGCGTCTGTTTTCTTATGTAATCGTCGGGCACCATATCCTTGTAGGAATTGGTAACCTCGATAAAGTAGCCGAAAACCTTGTTGTACGAAACGCGGAGCTTGGGAATACCCGTACGCTCCTTTTCGCGCGCTTCGATTTCTGCAAGAAGCGCAGCGCCGCCGCCGACAATATCATTCAGCTCGTCAATCTCGCTGTTAAAGCCCTGTCGGATTATTCCGCCCTCGCGAACTGAAAACGGCGGTTCGTCAACGATAGCGTTTGATATAAGCTCCTTAACATCCTCAAGCAAATCAATTTCGCTGTAAACGCCCTTAAGAAGCGCCGATGAAGATGATGAAAGCAGCTCCTTAATTCGCGGAAGCGGCTGAACTGCTGCAAGAAGCGCTCTGAGCTCCTTTGCGTTTGCAGTCGCATACGCTATGCGCGACAGCAGCCTTTCCATATCCTTGATGCCCGACAGCTCAGCGCGTATTTCATCGCGAAGCATAGAGTTGTCAAGCAGCTCGCCCACCGCGTTTTGACGTTTTGTAATCTTGGTGACATTTACGAGCGGCCTTTCGAGCCAGTCGCGAAGCATTCTTTTTCCCATTGCGGTTTTCGTTTTGTCGATAACCCACAGAAGAGAATGTCTTTTTTCGCCCGTCATCATAGAGCGCGTCAGCTCAAGATTTCGCCTTGCGTTAATATCAAGCGACATAAAGTCTTCGTTTTCGTAAAATTCAATTTCACCCGTCGCTTCAAGCTCATCTGTTTTCTGAGTTTCGCGCAGGTACGCAATAACTGCGCCGAGCGCGCAAACAGCAGCCTTGCTGTGACCTATGCCGAGCGAGGAAATTTCCTCGCGCTTCATCGTAGCAAGTATAAGCTCGGTAGCAGCATCAAAGTCGAAGTATTTATCCTCGACTGTTTCAACCGAAGCCGACAGCCTGTCCGCAGCAAAGCGGATAACCTCGTCAAAGGAAGCAGCGGCAGAGTTGATAATTATCTCTTTTGGTGAATAGGTCGAAAGCTGGTCGATGATTTTGCTTTGGATATCATCGCCGCCTGCAACCGTAATTTTGAACTCGCCCGTCGAAACGTCGGCGAAGCAAAGTCCCGTTTCGTTAGTAGCCTTGCAAACGGCGCAAAGATAATTGTTTACGCCGTCGTCGAGCAGAGTGCTGTCAAGCACCGTGCCTGGAGTGATAACGCGGATAACCTCGCGCTTAACAATTCCCTTTGCGGCTTTAGGGTCCTCAACCTGCTCGCAGATTGCAACCTTGTAGCCGCGCGACACAAGCCTTGCGATATAACCGTCGGCGCTGTGGAACGGAACGCCGCACATCGGCGCGCGCTCCTCCTGACCGCAGTCGCGACCTGTCAGCACAAGGTCAAGCTCTCTGGCAGCGACCTCTGCATCGTCGAAAAACATCTCATAAAAATCGCCGAGGCGGAAAAACAAAATTACGCCTGGATATTCTTTTTTAATCAAAAAGTATTGCTGCATCATAGGTGACAGCTCGCCTTTTTTTGCCATTTCGTTTTCCTCCTCTCAACAATTAAATGCTAACTGCTAACGGCTAACTGTTAGTGGCAGCCGCCGCAGGTTGAACAGTCGTGCGTGCAGTCCTCTGGGTCTGGAAGCTCGCAGGTTTCTGGGTCCTGACCGTCAAAGAAAAGACCAATCATACCGCTGATGTACTGAGCCACCTGCTCCATTTCGGAAGCGGCTGCAGAATAGTTCTGCATATTTTCGCCCTGCATAATCTCGTTATAAAGTCCCTGATACTGAGTCTGAAGCTCGGTAATTCTGTCCTTGTCGGCTTCCTCGCCCTTTTGCATTTCCTGCTGGAACTTAAGCGACATAAGCTGTAATTCCTGCATCTGCTTCTGAAGCTCCTCGTCAGCGTCGTTTGCTTTCGCGCAAGCCTGAAGCTTGATAAAACGCTCGTCCTTCTGAATTTCCTTGCCAAGCTCTCTGAGTATTGATTCTAAGCTCATAATTTTTCTCCTTGTTGTTATAGTTTTTCTATTTCGCCCTTCATTACGAAGGTAAGCGGCTCAATTACTTTTAAGTTCTGGAAGGTGCCGATGAGCCTTTCGCCGCCTTCAAATTCTATAATCAAATTGCCGTCTGTTCTTGCGGCAAGATAATTATCGCCTAATTTGCCCTTACCGAACACAAAGCACTTGAAGGTTTTTCCCGCGTGCAGCTTCATCTGCTGTGCGGATATTTTCTCCTGTGCTTCTAATATTTCGGCAAGCCATTTTGCCTTGTCCTCGTGGCTGACGGGGTCGTCCATCTCCGCGGCGGGTGTGCCGACGCGCGGTGAGTAGATAAACGTAAACAGTCCCGTTGCCTTAACCTCGTTTACGAGTGACAGAGTGTCGAGGAATTCCTCATACGTTTCACCAGGGAAGCCGACGATGATGTCGCTTGTGATTGAAAGCTCGTCGCCCATAAGCTCCTTGGCGTAATTGATAAGCGAAAGATACTTTTCGCGAGTGTAGCCTCTGTTCATAGCGGCAAGCACTCTGTCATTTCCGCTCTGAAACGGAAGATGAAGATGAGTTGCAACCTTGTCGCACTCAGCCATCGTTTCGATAAGCTCCTTCGTGCAGTCCTTCGGGTGACTCGTCATAAAGCGTATGCGAAAGTCGCCTTCAAGCGCGTTGAGTATTCTCAGAAGCTCCGAAAACGTAACCTTTGGTTCAAGGTTTTTGCCGTAGGAATTGACGTTTTGTCCGAGAAGCGTTATTTCCTTGTAGCCGTCAGCGACAAGCTGCTTGAATTCCTCAACTATGTCAGAAACCTGTCGGCTTCGTTCCCTGCCCCTGACATACGGTACAACGCAGTAGGTGCAGAAGTTATTACAGCCGTACATTATCGGCAGCCACGCCTTGCGGTCGTTGTCGCGTTTGACGGGAATACCCTCTGCGATAACGCCGTCAATATCGGGAAGCTCAAAAACTCTTTTCCTGCGCGTCATAGCCGTATAAAGAAGCTCGGGCAGTCTGTGAACAACGTGCGTGCCGAACACAAGGTCAACGAACGGGAAGCTCTGCCTTATCCTTTCGGCGATGTGCTTTTGCTGCATCATACAGCCGCACAGCGCGATGATAACGTCGGGATTTGCAAGCTTGTACTTTTTCAGCGCGCCGACGTTGCCGTAAACTCTGTCCTCGGCGTGCTCCCTGACGGCGCAGGTGTTGAATATCACAAGCTTAGCTTTCTGTCTGTCGTCGGTAAAGCCGTAACCCATTTCTTCAAGCATACCCTTGATATGCTCGCTGTCGGCAACGTTCTGCTGACAGCCGTAGGTCACAACGCAGGCAAGCGGCTTTTCCGTATAACGCTGATTAAGCAGCGCAGAGATTTTTGCCGTATATTCGCGCTGAACATCAAGCTCCGCGGCGCTAACAGTTCTCGTATTTACAGCCACTTAATCACCTCCCGTAAGATACACTTACACTTATACCGTGATATTATATCAAAAAGCTTCTGCTTATTCAATATATAAAATAATAAATATTTTGTTAATTTATTATATTAATATATATAAAATTCACAATTGATTTTTCTGCCGTATCGTGGTATCATTTTTGTTGTATAAATCAAAAGGTGGTAAACGTATGTTAAAAAAGCGAGGCGCAGGCGTATTAATGCACATAAGCTCTATGCCGTCGGACTACGGCGTAGGAGTTTTTGATGAAAACGTCCGCCATTTTATTGACAGGATTGCCGATATGGGCTTCACCTACTGGCAGGTGCTTCCGTTCAATCCTACCGACGACGCGAATTCGCCGTACTGCTCACCGTCGGCGTTCGCGGGTAATTTCCTTTTTATCAATCCAAAGGGACTGCTCGATATGGGGCTGATTGACGAGGAGGATTACCGCAAAAACATCTACGACGGCACGCCGTACACGGCTGATTTTGAATTTGCAAAGAAAATCAGATACGAAACGCTCAAAAAAGCGTTTATGCGCGTTGGCGAGGAGCTTGCCGACGAAATCAAGGAATTTGAGCTTGAAAACAGCTGGCTTACCGATTACGCCGTTTATATGGCAGTCAAGGAGCAGGAAGACTTCAGACCGTGGTGGGAGTGGAGCTCAGAGCACGCGCACTACTTTGAATGTATCAAAAACATCTTCGATTACGAAAGCGAAGCGGCGTTCTGGAAATTCGTTCAGTACGTATTCTACAAGCAGTGGTTTGAGATAAAAAAATACGCCAACAAAAAGGGCGTGGCAATCATCGGCGATATGCCGTTTTACGTTGCTATGGACAGCGTTGACGTGTGGTCAAATCTGCCGATGTTCCTGATTGACGAAAAGACGCTTAAGGTCGAAAAGGTCGCAGGCGTTCCGCCCGATTATTTCAGCGAAAACGGACAGCTTTGGGGCAATCCGATTTACGACTGGAAGGCAATGAAAAAGGATAAGTATTCGTGGTGGCTGTCAAGGCTCGGACACGCGCTGAAAATCTATGACACAGTGCGAATTGACCATTTCAGAGCGTTTGCGTCGTACTGGGAAATCCCCGCCGAAAGCGAAACTGCAAAGGTCGGCGAATGGGTTGACGGTCCGAGGATGGATTTGTTCAAAACCGTGTTTAGAAAATTCGGCTCCGACGCTCCGATTATCGCCGAGGATTTAGGCGTTTTCGGCGAGGACGTTGTACAGCTTCTCGAGGACACGGCATTCCCCGGAATGAAGGTGGCTCAGTTCGCGTTTGACGCAAATTCCGACTCATCGCACCTTCCGCATAACGCTACGCCGAATTCAATAAATTACGTCGGCACGCACGACAACAACACCATACTCGGCTGGCTGTGGGAAGCAAGCGAGGACGAAAGAAGATTTGCACTTGATTACTGTCATTTTCACGGCGGAAACTGGGGCGAGGGCGGCTACTATTCGCCGTCGTGCCGCTGCATTACCGAGGCTGTATGGCAGAGCGCTTCAAACGTTGCAATTATTGCACTTCAGGATATGTGCGGCTTCGGCTCTGACGCAAGGATGAACATTCCTGGCGTGCCTGATAAGAACTGGCGCTTCCGCACAACGCGCGAAACAATCGACAGCATTGACGCTGATTATTTCAGGCACATCAACGCCCTCTACCGCAGAATGTATCCGTCGATTGAAAAGCAATAAAAAGTATAAAAAAGAGCCTCGGGGTCTCCTACATAAATAAGGAGTACCCCGAGGGCGTCCTAAAAGTTTAAGATTAATGGCATAACTACGGTTATGCTGTTTTTCTTTTTATGCGGTTTCTTGGATAAGCTCTCCGAGCAGTTTACCATCCTTGTAATTTCGTTCAAGGTCATCTACCGTTGCTTTGATAATACCGACATCATTGTAATAAATATCAATGTTCTGATAACGCTTGCCGTCAATGTAATATGCCTGCGATACGGTTATCTTTTCAATGAATTCATTAACAAGCTCGGGTGTCAGTCGTCTTGGTCGGGTAATACATTTTACCCTCTCAATGAATTTCTGAACACTCAAAAGTCTGTCTTTTTCGTTATTGACCTCTTCTTCAAGAACAGGAACCTTTTCTTTCAATTCGGTTTGCTCGGCTTCAAACGAATTTGCCATAGCAGCATATCGCTCGTCAGTTATCTTGCCGCTTGCATTATCCTCGTAAAGTTTAAGGATAAGATTATCAATTTCAGAAATACGCTTTTTGGCTTTTTCAAGTTGCCTGCGTTTAGCAGCAAGCTCCTTTTTCCTGTTTTCTTCGCTATCGTTGATTTTCATTCTAGCGAATTCTTTTTCACGATAGGTTACAAGGTCAAATACTCGCCGCATATCCTCAAGAACCAGGCTGTAAATAACCTTTTCACGAATATAGTGCATAGTGCAGGCTTCGGAATCTTTTGCATAACCGGAGCAGAAAAAGTTTGCATTTTCTTTCTTGTAGTTGTTGTATGAGCTGTAGTACATTTTAGCACCGCAGTCAGCACAAAACATTTTGCCTGAAAACATACTGACAATTCCCGTTCGGTTTTGCCTGCGCCTGTTCTTGCGTAACTCCTGAACAAGAAAGAAATCCTCTTCGCTGATAATCGCAGGGTGAGTGTTCTTAAAGATTTTCCACTCGCTCTTCGGATTTTCAACGCTCTTTTTGTTCTTAAAGGATTTACGCTTTGTCTTAAAGTTCACAGTATCGCCAATGTATTCCTGTTTGGATAACAGATAGGATACAGCGTCAGGCGACCAATTAAAAGGTTTCTCCGGTAACTTGCCACAGTTCCTGCCGATGCTGCTCCAATATTCCGTTGGAGTCATAACCTCATCGGCTCTTAACCTTTTAGCAATCTGTGAAGGACCAAGTCCTTGAATACACATTTTGAATATTCTCTTTACTACCTTCGCCGCAGGTTCGTCAACAATCCACTCATCAGGTTTATCGGGATTCTTCATATATCCGAAAGGCGGATTAGTAGTTAAGGGCTTTCCTGAATTGCCTTTGTTCTTGAAAACATTGCGTACTTTTTCGCTTGTATTCTTAGCGTGCCACTCGTTAAACAAGTCCTTAAAGGCAACGGTATCGTCAAGTCCCTTAGCAGTATCAATGTTATCCATAATGGCAATGTAGCGAACACCAAGCTCGTCAAAAGTTTCTTCAAGCATCTGTCCGACAAGTAAACGGTTTCTGCCTAAACGGGAATGGTCTTTTACGATTAAGGTTTCAATCTTGCCTTGCTCCGCAAGCTCCATTATTTCCATAAAGGCAGGGCGGTTAAAATTTGTTCCCGTATAACCGTCATCAACAAACACTCTGCAATTTGTGAAGCCGTTTTCTTTTGCGTATTTCTCTAATATATCCTGTTGGTTTTTGATTGAGCCCGACATACCATCCATCTCATCATCATGTGACAGACGACAGTACAGGGCAGTTATTCGGTCTGTTTTGTTATTCATATAACTCCTTTCCCAGCCGAATATGTTTGATTGTAGGTTATACATATCATAACATATTTCGACAAGCAATTCAACGCTTTAATGCGTGAAATTTAAATTATTTTCCCATCTGTTCAATTAATCGGTCTATTCTGTCATAAACAGAAGTTTTTGCTTGACAATTAAAATGCGTGTTCACGCAGTAAACGGTACCGTCAATTTCCTTTTCAAAGTTAATCGGATTTCTGAAAAACAGTTTGGCAAACCAACGCTTGCGTTCCTCTTCGCTCATATTATCAAGCATTTCCGAAAACTCATTTTTTACTTTCAAAAATTCTTCGTATTCTTCTTTTGAGATAGGTATTTTTATCTTGTGTTTTCCCATTCGTAATTCCTCCTTTTGTGACTTCTCTTTGCTTCTTCAAGTATATGATCAACCTCTTTGCTGCCAAGTACCTTGCGAAGCATACGGTAATCTCTTAATTGTTTTCTTAATTCGTTGTTTTTGTTTTGATATTCCTTGTTGCTTTCATCAAGTTTGTAAATCCTGTGAGAAAGCATTTGCTTTTCGTTATACAACTCGTGATAATCATTTTTCAAGTCAAAGTATTTGACTAATGCGTATTTCACAAGTGATTTCAGTTTGTTGAACATTTCCTCAATACGACCTTTGTAATTCTTTGCAGTTTCCATACGCTGCGGCTCGGGGAGAACGAACTCCTCCTCAAACTCCTTATTGTATTTCGGCGCAGTAACCGTTTCAATCGCCGTAGTCAGATTTTTGAATTTGCTTTCCAGCGTTGACACCTGCGCTTCTAATTCCTCCACCTCTTTTGAGCGCTGTTCCTTTTTGAATTCCAAAACGGAAAGGTGGTCACGGTCATTACCTTGATTTTCCCATTCAACCTCGTTCCGTTTCATAACCGCCGATAATTCTTCCTTCTCGTTTCGCATCCAAGCCATCGTTTCGGTATCGCTTTTGCCTAAACTGTAAAAGCCTTCATTGAGGAGAGCTTGTTTGAGCGATACCCTTGTGTCCAAACCACGATCACTTTCTGTTGTAAAGGGAATGAAGTCAATGTGTAAATGCGGCGTTGCCTCATCCATGTGCAAGTGAGCATTAAATACAAAAAGATATGGATTTCTTTCTTCAAATTCTTTCATATACCTATCCAAAATTCTTTTTGCTAATTCTTCATTCTCCGTTCCGACTCCCATATCATCACGGTTGCCAACCTGAACTATAATTTCATAGAATAAATTTTCCTGTTTGCTATTTTTAATATGCTCATAGTAGCTTGGTATTCTTCTGCTCTTTCTTGTTTGCTTATCATTGTATCTTTGCAGAGCATCATCAAAGAGAATATGATACGCTTCCTCAATTGGAATGTTTTTGTATTCAATATTGTTTTTCGTTTTTTCTCTGTCAACATTTTCGGCAATAAATTTTCTGTTGTTATGATTTATTACACCCTTGCCGAGCTCAATGCTGATGCTTGAATATTCCATATATTTATCATTCCTTTCTTCATATTTTCATCTGTCTTTCAAAATTCGGTTTTTCTCAGTTTTGTTACTTTTCCAAAAGTAACGCAATGGCACTTTTGACACTAACGCATCACAAGTGCATTGCGCTCTGCGAGGCAAAGAAACATCGAGCATACAAAGACACCCTATTCTTTTTTCGGAAGGTGATTATTTACAGACGCATTATGAGATAAAAGACTCCTTCGCTTTTCGCTGTAAGGTGCTGTTAAACGGAAGCAAAACCTACCCTTATTAATCTCAAATTCAAGCATACCGTTACCCGAATCATCCACCAATTTGCACTCATCAGGGTACTCTTTTGAGAACTTTGTCAGCCGATTTTTAAGGTCGGTGTTGTAGGTTCTGATGTTAATTACAGGGCTATCTTCGTCAAAGAATATCTCCGTAATCTTTTCCTTTTTCTTCATTCCGGTTATCATAAATTACTCCTTTTCCATCCATTTCCCGACAGATTATTATCGCACTTTGCCGAAAAATATATTGTCGAAACGGATTATTATTTTACTTGTTTTTTTCATGTGCCGTTCTATCCGAAAGCAGTTCCTGCACCTCACTCGCTGCGTATTGCTCGCTCCGTTTTCGCCACAAACCTCTTGGCAAGCATATCCCTTTCGGGCGGTCATTCAGTTTTTTCCCAAAAGAAAAAAGCCACTCACACAGGTGAGTAGCAACGCTAACAGGCAGGGCGTTTAACCCTACCTCACAGAGCGTTTCTCTCGCCTATGTAAGCGACTCTTTAAAGTCATCCAAAATGAAAATGTTTATGTAAAATGTAATCGGCTAAATTAAAACATTGCCGACAAAAATGGCATTTCAGAAACTGTATTTATTTGTCGATTTTTATTCTAACATATCTGAAAATATTTGTCAACACTTTTTAGCACACCTGTTCTATTTTTTCAAAAGTTAAGGCTCGGAGCGTTAACTCCGAGCCCTTAATTATGTGTTTTTTAATCTTTCTGCATTGCTGCTTTTATGTGTTCTTCAAAGGCGTCAGTGTCTTTATCAATGAGCTTTCCGAGAGCAAAGCCTATGCCGAAAGCGGCAAATGAATACTCGGAAAGGTAGTCCAAAAGAGCCTCGTTCGTTGCCGAATCGTCATCTCCTAAAAGCTCGGGATTAGTTTTAACCCTTCTCATAAAACTATCGAACTTTTCGGAGCCTTTTTGAATTTCTTTCAGATTGGGTAAATATCTTGTTGTTGCATATTCAAAAAAATGCTCATACAGTTTTCTTAATTCCTCAAGCTCAATTTTGCTTAATGAATCTTTGTGGTTCTTCATTATTTAACCGTTACCTTAATCTTTGTCATCTTGCCGTTGATAGCGTAAACATAGATTGTGCAGGTACCCTTCTTGATACCCTTAATCTTACCGTTCTTATCAACAGTTGCGATGCTCTTGTTGGATGTTCTGTAACGGAACTTAGGTGCGTGGCTTGAAGGAATGTGCTTCTTTTTCTTGTCAACAAGAGTAACCTTTGCCTTAGCCTTCTTGGTCTTGCCAACCTTTACGGTTAATGCTTTCTTGGTAGCCTTGATAGTCTTAACATTGGTGTACTTCTTGTTCTTTACGCCAACGATATGACCGGAAATGCTTGTTGCAAGAACAACCTTCTTGCCGTTTACAATCTTGTAAGGCTTAACAATTACCTTGAAGTTCTTTTTAAGGTTAATCTTTTTGCCGTTCAACTTGGTGATAGTAACCTTTGTTGTGGAATTCTTCTTGATAGTCTTAGCGGGTTTCTTGAACTTCTTACTGCAATACTGAACGTATACAAAGTATCCGTCAGCCTTGGCAGCCTTCTTCCACTTAACAGTAATCTTCTTGCCCTTCTGCGTTACTGTTATCTGATTGTTCATAGCAGTCTTTGCGTCTTTCTTTGCTGCGGCAACTGCCTTTGCCTGTGCAAGTGCCTTTTCAGACTCTTCAAGCTGCTTTAATGTATCGGCAGGAACCTTTGCTTTCTGTTCGTCGGAAAGTGCGTCGTAAGCTGCTCTTGCTGCCTTGATAGCCTTCTCGTCCTTTGTCGTAACGTCGGCTGCCTTGGGAAGCGCTGCAATCTTGTCGGAAGCGTCCTTTGCCTTTGCGGTGTCGTCTGCTTCTTTTTCTGCTGCATATGCTTTTTCAGCGTTGGTCAGCTTCTCGAGCGTTTCGGGAGGAATCTTTGCCTTTTCTTCGTCAGTAAGAGCGTCGTATGCCTTTCTTGCTGCTTCAACAGCGTCCTTATCTGCAAGTGTTACCTTGTCAGCCTCGGGAAGCTCGCTAATTGCTTTGTTAGCCTCTGCCACTGCAAGTGCAGATTCAGCGTCAGTCAGTTTCTTAAGCGTTTCGGGAGCAACATATGCCTTCTGCTCGTCAGTGAGAGCGTCATATACTTTTCTTGCTGCTGCGATTGCCGCCTTGTTGTCGGTTGTTATCTCGGCTGCTGCAGGAAGTGCTTTGATTTCATCGCTTACTGTTGCTGCTGCAAGAGCGTCCTCTGCGTCGGTGAGCTTCTTGAGCGTTTCGGGAGCAACCTTTGCTTTTTCTTCATCAGTAAGAGCGTCGTAGAATCCTCTTGCTGCTTCAATAGCGTCCTTGTTTGCGGTTGTTACTTCGTCTGCTGCAGGAAGAGCGTTGATTTTTTCTTTAACGCTTGCTACCGAGAATGCCGATTCAGCGTCAGTCAGCTTCTTGAGCGTTTCGGGAGCAATCTTTTCTTTTTCTTCATCAGTAAGAGCGTCATATGCTTTTCTTGCTGCTTCGATAGCGTCCTTGTTTGCGGTTGTTACTTCGTCAGCCGCAGGAAGCGCGTTGATTGCTTCGTTAGCCGTTGCTACTGCAAGTGCAGATTCAGCGTCGGTGAGCTTCTTGAGCGTTTCGGGAGCAATCTTTGCCTTCTCATCGTCGGTAAGAGCGTCATATGCTTTTCTTGCTGCTTCGATAGCGTCCTTGTTTGCGGTTGTTACCTCGTCAGCCGCAGGAAGTGCGTCGATTGCCGCGTTTACTTCTGCTACTGCAAGTGCAGATTCAGCGTCAGTCAGCTTCTTAAGAGTTTCAGCAGGAACATATGCCTTCTGCTCGTCAGTAAGAGCGTCATACGCTTTTCTTGCCTTTTCAATCGCATCCTTATCAGCAGTTGTTACCTCATCTGCTGCAGGAAGTGCATTGATTGTATCGCTGACTCCTGCTGCTTTGAGAGCGTCCTCTGCGTCGGTCAGCTTCTTAAGTGTATCGTCGCTTACCTTTTTCTTCTGGTCGTCAGTAAGATCGTTATACGCCTTTCTTGCGGCTTCAATAGCGTCTTTGTTCGCAGTTGTTACCTTGTCTGCATCGGGAAGAGCGTTGATAGTATTCGTTGCACCCTGTGCTGTTTCGGTATCAATAGCGTCCTGCAATGCAGTTTCAGCGTCAGTCAGTTTCTTAAGAGTGTCGGTGTCAAACGATTCCTTCTGCGCATCGGTAAGGTTATCATAAGCTGCTCTGACTGCCTCAATCTTATCTTTGTCAGAGGTGGTAACCTCCGTGCTTGCAGGAAGAGCGTTAATCATTCCAACTACTGCGGTTGTCGTTGCGTCTGAAATTGCTCCGTTAGCTGTATCAACAGCGTTCTGGTCTGCAGTTTCACTATCTGCAACTTCTTTTGCAGCGTCTATCGCAGTTTTAAGTGTGCTTGCGATAGTGGAATAATCCGTATCATCCTTAATGCTGTCATACAGTGTTTCGGCTGCTGTGATTGCCGTTTCAAGCGCTGATTTGTCAACAGTAGGTATCAATCCGACTCCGGTGAATTTAATAGATGTAACACCGTACAAACTAAGACCTCTACTATTTTGAGGAATAGTTACATTAGCGGACTCACCGGTCCATGTAAGTGTATTACCTGATTGAGTAAAACCGCTGATAGTAGCTCCGCTACGATTTTCTAATTCATTGCAAGTTATTACAATCTTCGTAAAATACCCATTACTTGCAGAAAAATTGATTGGACCACTATGCTGTTGAAACATAAGTCCAGCAGCAGCATATGCAATACCATCGCCGGTAACAGTTATGCCGTTTGAGTCGGTCAAACTTTTTAGAATACTACCTTCCCAGGTTATTTCGTCTACTGAACCCGTGGAGATAAACTCAGCAAACATATTCTGTGGTCTGCTGCCGCTGTAAGAACGTTCGGTGCTATCATTTCCATCAAGAAGTTTTTCTTCGTTTGCTTCAGTACCCTCATAAAGCTTCACACCTGAGCCAAGGGTCAGCGTGCCGTCGTAGCCATCGCCACCAACTCCTCCTACCGAGTTGCGACAGGCAGCACCCACGCTACCATTGTTACCTTTGCTTGCCGTCATACTTCCACAGTTTATGCTAAGTGCTCCGTTTATGGCTACGCCACCTGCTCCACCTTTGCTATTGTCAGATGCCTTACCGATACTGCCGCCATTACCGCCTGTAGCATTCAGTGTTCCGCCTGCTACAGTTACAGCACCATTGATTGCTACACCACCGGCTGCTCCAGTTTTATTATCTTGAACATTACCAAAACTTTGACCGGTGCCGCCTTTGGCTGTCAGCGTTCCGCTGTTCAGCACGAGCATACCAGTACCGGCAACGGTTGAAGATGTATTATTATTCGAGCCATTTACAGCCATTGTACCCTTACCGCTGACATTGAGGGTAGCTCCATCACTTAATGTGATTCCCGTGTTTGCCGTCAGCGTAGCACCTTCTGTTAATGTCAGATTTACGGTTCCGTTGACTGTGATGTGACCGCTGATGGTTACACCTCCTGTCGGTACTACATAATCGCCGTTTTCCCATGTTGTCGTTTCTGCGGTGAGCGTAGTTGCTTCAACCGCCCACGCCGTCAGGCTCATGCCCGAAAAGCACGAGAATACCATCAGCAGCGACAGTAAAATGCTTATCACCTTTCTACTTAATTTTTTTGTTTGTTCCATATTTTTTCCTCCTTGAAACATATTATTTTTATTTATATTAAGCGTTTTTAGCAAACGCAAAAAGGTACAGTACGCCCGTTAAGGCATACTGTACCTAAATTTAACAAATGTATTGACTTTTGAAAAGGGCAGAATTATGCTCTGATAGATAGATAGATAGATA
>JAFWKC010000084.1 GCA_017514345.1 Eubacterium sp. | reverse complement strand
GTTCTCCATGTTGCAGACGGTGATACAGTTGTCGTATTTATCACGAACTACCTCATACTCAATCTCTTTCCAACCTTTGAGGGATTTTTCCACCAAAACCTGATGAACGGGAGAGAGCGCAAGCGCATTTTTGAGCATTATACGGCACTCATCCTCGTTGTCGGCAAAGCCGCCGCCTGTGCCGCCAAGAGTAAATGCGGGACGAAGAACTACTGGATATCCGATTTCTTTTGCAGCTTCAAGTCCTTCTTCAAGGTTATTTGCAATCTCACTCGGAGGAACTGGCTCGCCGAGCGTTTCACAAAGCTCCTTGAACAGCTCTCTGTCCTCTGCTCTTTCGATAGCTTCAAATGATGTGCCGAGTATTTCAACGTCACACTCCTGAAGCACGCCCTTTCGCGCAAGCTGAACGGCAAGATTAAGTCCAGTCTGACCACCAAGCGACGGAAGAATAGCGTCTGGACGTTCGTGTCTGATAATACGCGCAACGTATTCAAGCGTGAGCGGCTCCATATACACCTTGTCAGCTATATCGGTGTCAGTCATAATTGTAGCTGGGTTTGAGTTGATAAGCACAACCTCAAAGCCCTCCTCACGAAGAGCAAGACAAGCTTGTGTACCAGAATAGTCAAACTCGGCAGCCTGTCCGATTACAATAGGGCCAGAGCCGATAACAAGCACCTTGTGAATATCAGTTCTTTTAGGCATTATTCTCACTCTCCTTCTTCATTAAATCTATAAACCTGTCAAACAAATACGCGCTGTCCTGCGGTCCAGGAGCAGACTCTGGATGATACTGAACGGAAAACAGCTTGTTCTCTACTGACTCTACACCCTCGGCAGTATTATCAAGCAGGTTTTTGTGCGTTAAAGTAAGCTCAGTGCCTTTGAGAGAGTCAACGTCGACTGCATAAGAGTGGTTCTGAGAAGTAATTTCAATCTTTCTCGTTTTCATATTCATTACGGGATGATTTCCGCCTCTGTGGCCGAATTTCATCTTAAACGTCTTTGCGCCGAGAGCAAGTGAAATCATCTGATGTCCAAGACAAATTCCGAATATAGGCAGCTTGCCCTTTAGCTGACGGACAACGTCAATTACTGGCTGAACGTCCTCTGGGTTACCTGGACCGTTAGAAAGGAACAGTCCATCAGGCTGAAGCTTCATTATTTCATCAGCAGTAAAGTTATACGGAACGACAGTTACGTTACAGCCTTTCTCATTTAGCTTTCTGATAATATTCAGCTTAATTCCGCAGTCAATTGCGACAACGTCGTATTTATGATTAGGCGTTCTCGAATACCAGCGCTTTTTGCAGGAAACACGCGATACCATATCGGTAGGTATTTCATACTCGAGAACTGTTTTCAGCGCTTCCTCATAAGGCACGTCAGCATCGCAAATCATTACCTTCTGGCTACCCTCATCGCGTATAATTCTTGTAATCATTCGTGTATCAACGCCGCTGATTGCAGGAATATCGTATTCGTCAAGCACTTCTGACAGCGTTTTAGTATATCTGAAATTTGAAGGTAAATCGTTATATTCACGAACAATTAAGCCGCCCATTGTAGGAACTCGTGTTTCGTAATCCTCGTCAGTAACGCCGTAGTTACCGATAAGAGGATACGTCATACAAACCATCTGGTCGGTATAAGACGGGTCAGAAATAATCTCCTGATAACCTACCATAGAAGTATTGAACACTATTTCATTGACAGCAGTTTTGTCTGCGCCGAAGCCCCAGCCGTAAAACTCCTTGCCGTTTTCAAGTACAATCTTTTTATTATATGGCTTCATAAACTATTTCTCCCTTCATCACAGTAAGTACGTTTTTGCCGCAGAGCTTCCAACCTTTAAACGGCGTTGCCCTGCCGAGCGAGAGGAAATCATCTGGATTTACGGTATATTCAGCATCTAAATCAAGCAGAGCCAAATCAGCAATACAGCCAACCTCTATTTTTCCTCCGCCAAGATTAAAGCGCTCCCTCGGCTTAACAGACATTATATCAATCAGTTTTTCAAGAGTAATAATTCCACTTTTAACAAGCTTTGTGTACAGGACGGAAAAAGCCGTTTCAAGTCCAACTATACCCATAGCCGAGCCATCGAGCCCCTTGGATTTTTCTTCTTTTGAATGAGGCGCGTGGTCTG
>JAFWKC010000083.1 GCA_017514345.1 Eubacterium sp. | reverse complement strand
CTTGGCATAGCAGCAGGACTTGAAGGTCTGGCATTTATGTTCGTTAAGAAAATTACAACCGTTAAGATGTAAGGAGGGCAAAATATGAAATTTTGGATTCCTGTAATTGTAGTAGCTTATGCGCTCTTTGCCTTTGCTCTCGTTATTGTTCTTCTTACAAGACGAGGCGAAGAGGAGGATAACAACTTCCGCCGTAAGCAATCACTCGGCAAAGAAACGGTTAAAGCTGATTACAAGAACGTTGATACTTCGTTTTATGACCGTGTTATCAAGCCTTTTCTTGACAAGATTAATAACACGGAGCGTTACGGTGAAAACGCTACTAAATCAGAACGACAAAAGAAAAACAGAGAGCTTTTAGCAGCTAAGCTCAGAAAAGCAGGACTTCATCTGTCTGCTTCTAACTTTACATTTTTCAAAACGGCATTTACTGCCGTAGTAATAGTAATATCAATCGGCATCAGTCTTATATTATTCATTTACGGAATGATTAAGCCAGCGCTTATTACTGTAATTGTCGGAATACTTTTCGGTGCAGTTGCTCCTGATTTGTATCTTTCTTTCAAGGTGAAAAAACACCAGGATGCAATCAAAATGCAGCTTGCTGATACCATAGACCTTATGAGCGTTTGTATGGAAGCGGGACTTAGCTTTGACGCTTCGCTTGTTAAGATTTCAGAGCGAATGGAAGGACCGCTTATCGACGAGCTTATGACGGTATTCAGACAGGTTCAGCTCGGTAAAAACAGAAACGAAGCGCTCAAGGCTATTGCAGAAGCGTCGGACGTTAAGGAGCTCAAAACCTTTGTTTCTGCTGTAACTCAGGCAAACCAGCTCGGTATTCCGATTACAAACGTACTTCAGGCTCAGGCTGAGCAGCTAAGAATGGATAAGAGTGAGGAAATCAAGGAGGTAGCTTCAAAGGTACCGACCAAGATGACGATTCCTACGGTTATCTTCATTCTTCCTGCTATTCTGTTAATCATTCTCGGACCTGTAGTATTCCAGGTTATTCAAAGTATGGGTGGAATGAGTAGTTAAAGATATGAAATTACTTAAATTATACAAAAACGGCGAGCTGCTGATTAATGAAGTTGAGGACGCCTCATCATTTTTCAGAAGATTTATGGGTCTGATGTACAGGCGCGAAATGGCGCGCGACCACGGACTTTTGCTAACGCCGTGTAATGAAATTCATACCTTTGGTATGAGGTTTGATATTGACACAGTCGCTATGTCAAAGGAGGGAGAGGTACTCTTTATTGACAAGGCGGTGCCGCCTCGCAAGGTGCGGAAAAAGGTTGCAGGCGGATATAAGATGCTTGAGCTGAACTCGGGCGTCTGCGACGAGCTTCAGATATCTGTTGGGGATATCCTGGAGTTTCGTGCTTAGCAAATAATGAAAGGATAGAAATCTAATGGCAGATGAGGTAATTAAAAGGGAGGACATTTTAGGCACATCTAATAAGTCTTACAGCTTTGACAGAGTGCTTAGAGGATATGATCCTAAGCAGGTTGACGAGGTTCTTGCAAATCTGCAAAAAGCCAACAAGAGCGCGACTGAGCTTTTTGACCAGCGCGTAGTTGACCTGAAAAACAATAACGAAATGCTCACTTATGAGCTTGAACAGGCAAAGCAGGAAGCTGACAGAATGAGAAATCTGTTCAACCAGTGCAAAGAGGAGCGCGATTCTCTTTCGGCAAAGCTTGCAAAGGCTGACCGCAAGGTTGTAGTTCCTGCTGACAACACCGAAGAGGTTAAGGCGCTTGAAGAAAAGCTCCAAAAGGCGCTTACTAAAAACAGACTTCTTCAGGACGAAAACAAAAAGCTTGAAGACCAGAACCGCGACCTTCAGCGCGACGTTGCTCATTTAACCAAAAAGGTTGATAAAAACAGAAGCAAGATTAACGATCTTGCAGGTCAGGTTGAATCTGGAATGGCTGACGATGACAGTAAAAAGTATTCCGAAATTGCACAGGTTTACGAAAGTGCAATTGACAAGGCAGAGGATTTAATTTATCGTCTGCAGACTGAATTCTCTCTTGCTCATTCTAAGGCAGAGGACATCAAAAAATAGTATTGTAAATAATATATAAATTATTACTTTATAACAAGGGAGGCATACACCTTGAAAAAGTTTAAGAGATTGAAAAAGGAGAGAGGCGCAATCACTGTGATGGCAGCATTAATGCTGACCGTCTTGCTTGGCTTTACTGCACTCAGTATTGATATCGGACTGCACCACTATCTTGGTGCAAAGCTCCAGAGCGCAGTAGACTCAGCAGCGACTGCAGTCGGTTCAAAAATTGAGGTTGATGAAACCGAGCTCGAAAGTACTGCGTACGAATATCTTGCTAAGAACGGATACGATGTTAACGGTAAGTACAAAGACAGCCTTACTGTCAAAATTGACTTTAAGGGATACGTTGATGAGGATACCTTTGCATCTACTTCCGAGGATGAAAATTATCTTACGGCAGGATATATCAAGCTTACCGCAGACGTTGATGACAAGACGTTATTCGCTAACGCTCTTGGTATCAGCTCGATGCATCTCAAAAAGACTGCATATGTACGTGTTTCGCCTAACTATGATGGTATGCCAGAGGCTCTCAAATACAGTATTTTTGCAGGCGCGAGGATGGGGGATTACGATGAAAAGAACGATGACGGCACGATAAAATCGTACGTAGACGCCGATCATCCTGCTATGGATGTTCAGGGCTCTACGGGTGCTGGCTCGGGAGAAACTGCTTTTTCATCGGTAGTTGCGGTTGCAGAAGGCGCAATTAACGGTATTAACACGTTTGTCCAGGACTTAAAGGGCTGGATGAACAGCACGTTTGGTACTTCGTTTGACCAAAACTATAACACGCTTGTTAATATCAACGTGTCCGAAGCCGTTATGAACAACGATTCGCATTCAAACTCGAATATTCTTATCGGTGTACAGGCGCTCAACGCTGCCCGTACAAAGGATAACGACTATACGGGTGAAGCGCCGCAGTATAACCCTGCAAATTCGACTAACTCAGTTACAACAGAGTCAGTCGTTGATGAATACAACGCGCTTACTGACGCTGACGACTACGGCTCAGTTCATTTTACTGCTGTTGACGACATCAAATTCGGTTATTCACTTTATGCACAGCAGAGAGCGACAAACTTTATAGGTGCTGCGCTTGAAAATTATCTTAATAATCGACCGAAGCTTACTCGTGTTTACGTTCAGAATATGCAAAGCGTTCAGGCTATTCAGCATACGATTAATATTCTCAATGAAATGGATCTGGACGACTGCACGGATGGAAACTTTGCAACTAAATTTGAGAATGAAGCACAAGCGTATTTCAAAGTAAACAACAGGGTTTCGCAGGCAATTAAGAACAAGGTGCTTGCGATGAAAACTGACCTTGTATTTAACGGAAACAACAATACGATTGAGCTTAATAATCAGGAAGCTATCGTATACAGAGTTAACCAGAAGGTCGCAGGAGAAAAGCTTGCAGAATATGCGGCTATTGAGGTTGACCTTGACTCTGATATAGAAAAGCAGCGTATGTCACGCCTTGAGCAGCTGACAAGCGAGCTTACTGCTATCGGTTTTGATAAGTTATACAAGAACAACAGCTCTACACAGGGCTTCCTCTATCAGAACTTTGCCGATACAGATGGCGGAAACATCGGCGCAGATACTGTAATTTTAGAGAGATATGAGGATGCACAGCATAATCATGTCGAAAAAACAGATAAAAATGCAACTTTAAAATATACTTATAAGCTTACGGTTAATGGTAAAAAGGTTAACCGTAATATGGATAACGTAGAAGAATACCTTACGTCAGGCGGCTTTAACCTTAACGACGTTAAGGCTACGCGTCTTGGCGCAAAATACGCGCTTACAAGAACGTTCAAGGAAAAGAGCGATTATATCGATATGCCTAATCTCAGACCGTTCTTTACACGTCAGATTAACCAGTCTGTTCGTGATGCTACAAAGAAGCGCGGTCAGTTTAATGACGGTACAACTACGGGTGACCGTAACGTTAAGCTTGCAGTAAAAACTGCACAGAACGACCTTTCAGAACTGCAGGAAGACGTTACTTATACTGACAATACGTATTCTGACGTATCACAATACGATAATAATTACGCAAAGAATCTTCTGTTCACAGATTTCAAATCAAATGCTGATTCAGGTCTTACAAAGCTTGGAAGTTCCGAACAGCCTCTCGGCGGCGTTTCAATGTCAAATCATTCCTTCAAGGGCTATGAGCTTTATGACAGTGACGGCAAGCTTAAGAAGGCTATTGATTTCGTGAATCAGTACGATGACTGGAATCACGGCAACGACTGGTACGGACATGAGGCTGTTAACAAGTTTGCAAATGAAGGTAACGGCGGTGTCGGCACAACTTCATGGGAACAGAATGCTGTTGCAAATAAGAAGACTGAAATCAACAACGAATACGGCGACTCAGGCGCTTCAAATAACAAGTCTTACAGAGCCAAAAAGGTTGATGTTGCACAGGAAATCAGCAACACTTCCAAGCCGAATATTGAAGATGTTACGGGAACACCAGGACAGCTGAATTCAGTCAGCAAGGTTCTTGCTACGCCTACAAAGCCAATTCCTAACGACGTATTCCTTGGCGGTGGCGGTGCAGCAAATCTGAACGTTGCTGCAAACAACGCTTTAAGAACAGCGTTTAATACCCAGATTAGAACTATTGATGGCGTTGCTGATCCTGCTTTAATCAGCGACAGTACATTAGCTCTTCCTGCTACGGGAATGGACGCTGAATTACCATCTAACAGTTCAAATAACGACGCTAAATGGGATAAGACCTATCCAACGGCATATACAACTGCAACAACCACTATTCCTGGCGCGCCTACCTCTTCACCTTCTACAAGCGGTATGTCAAACGGCGGAGAAATTAGTGGTAACTTCAAACCGAGTACTAATGATACCTGGACACTGCCGAATAACACGTATTATTCCAATATTTACAATCATAAGAGAAAAGGTACAGGCTGGTTTGCAAGTTGGACAGATACAAGCTGTATTGTAGGTTCAGGAAATACAAACGTTGTCACAGGCGACATATCTATGACCAACGGTAAGAGCGTCGACAATAACGGTACGCTCAAGGTTGGCGGCAATGTATCATTTACAGGCGGCAGCTCCCACCTTACCTTCGGCGGCAATTCAACAACTGAGGTTGCAGGTTTTATTGATATTAATACGACTGCATCAGTAGAAGAACGTAAGGTTAGTGATGGAGCTACACTTAAGGTAGGTAAGTATTTAAGACAGGTCGGCAATGAAAATGCCTTAGAAGTCGGCAAAAACTCTACCTTGATTGTAAGCGGTACTCAGAAGTATCCTGTAGGTGCTATTGATACGGGCGACCCGAACTTCAGCTGCGCTGTTGTTACAAACGGCAATATTAAGGTTTGGGATAACGCTACATTCAAGGCTAACGGCGACGTTGTCAGCACAAGCGGCAGCAAAAGTGTAGAGCTTTGTTCCGGTGCAACGATGGTTGTTAACGGTCATCTGAAGGTAAGAGATAATCTTACTGTAGCTTCAGGCGCTACTCTTTACGTTTCAGGCGACATTATGACCTGGAGCAAGATTACCAATAACGGTACTATTATCTGCGGCGGCAAGGTTTTCACAAAGTCGCAGGATGTCATTAATAACGGTACGCTTATTGCAGGCTCCATCAGTGTTGGTGAAAATGAAACGCGTTGGTTATATAACAACGGTACTGTTAAAACAACTGGCGACGTTTGGATTAACGGACAGCTCCTTAATAACGACGGAAAGAATAACGTTACTACCGTATTTGTATGCGGCGGAAACTTAACAACAAAAGACGCTATTTATAACAACCCTGGAAAGAATTCAGGCTCAAATGCGTACATCCGCGTTGACGGCAATATTGACGCAAATAGCGGCGGCGGTGTTGTTTATAATAACTATTCAAACAATTCTTCTGGCTCAAGGGCTTACATTTATATTGGTAAAAAGAGTAATACGGGTACAATAAACAATTATACAAATGCATATATCCATGCCTGGGGTACACCTGCGGCTAATGGTGGTTCTGCTTCCGATTACGGTATTAACTGTTCTTCAATTCAGAACTCTGCTGATTGCTATATTGTTTCAAATACCTCGATTTATTCGGGAAGCATCACAAACAACGTAAGCTCAAGCAGTAATACAGTATCATGGATAAGCGCAAAGACGACGCTCAGAGGTACTTCGATAACAAACGGCGGCTCGATGTATGCTGGTACTGACTTTACTGCAACGTCAGATCTTGATACTCACGACCATATCTTAAGAGCAGGTCATGACCTGATTCTTTCGGGTACGGTTAATGCAACGGGCGCTATCTTCACTGCGGGTAACGTGGTTAGCGGTAATGCCGATATTACCTGTACCGATATGTATTCGAAGAATGGTATTACAGCAAAATCTATTAACCTTACACGTAACGTTAAGACTGACGGTAAAATCAAAGTAACTTACAAAGTTACTGTCGGTACGTCGGGTAACCTTTATTCAAATACAAATGATATTGAAGCAGGCTCAATCGAAAACAAAAATACCGTAGTAGCTTACAACAATATTACAACAACAAATAACGAAATAAAGAACCTCAAGGATATGTTCGCTATTCACGGCGGCGTGAATACAAATGGCTGCAACCTTATTAACGGTACAACGGATAACAGAGTTGCTGTTTTGCGCGTAAGAAAGAGCATCAGCGCAGGTTATACCGAAAACTACGGCCAGATTTATGCTGGTACCGTTCTTAATAGCGGTTCTCCTGACGAAGGTAATCTTACTGTTAATTATGTTAAGAGCGGTGAAGTTTACTCAGTATATAACTTCGGTACTCTTTATACGGCAGGAACTATTACTGCAAAAGGACAGATTGGCTCTAACGGCGGTGATATCAGAGTTCTCGGCGATATCGTAGCTTGTAATGATGATAATTACGTTACGCTTCTTGATATTAAGAATGTGACTAAATTATACGTAAGGGGCTGTGTAACCACTAACGGCGAGGATAACAAACGTCTTTGGATTGACAAGGACAGTGGCGTTGATTGCGGCGAAACCGTTATCAGTATTCTTGGTAATGGCAGCGGCAGCTGGGACTGCTTCAAGAACAAGCTTGACTGCTTCCACAACGACCAGCCTGGCTCTACAATTTATCTTGGTACAAAGCTTAACGTTTACGGTGCAGGTCCTGACGGTGACTCATGGTTCCTTAATTCAGGAAGACTCTATGTATTCGGCGAAATCAACTGCAACTATATGAAGAGCATATGGCTTACTGGCGAATACAATTACGGTAAGACGTTGGCAGAGGATTACGTAAGCGGTACGTATGATGATAACACACCGAAGTATAGCGGACTTACCTATTGCTTTGATAAGTTCAATGCACCTAATGCAGCTCTTAATATAGGCGGTCAGCACTTCCTGTTTGTAGAGGACGAATTTATTGATAACTACAATCAGGAGGAAACACCTACTGTAAACATCAGCGTTAAAAGTGTTTCGATGTGGGGCGACGCAATGGCATATGCTCCTAATGAGGCTAATGTTACCGAATCAATTACAGTACAGGGTACGGCAGTATTTAACGTTCAGAACAAGGTTGAAACTTCTGGCATCATCGGCGACGGACAGGTAGTTGCTCCTGTTGAGGTTGAAATCGCAGGTGAAGCTAATCTTTCTGGACTGTCAAACGTAGTATTCGACGGCGATAAATCAGCAAACCGTCTTACTGGTACGAGAGTTGAGGTAAGGGTTAACGGTAACCTTACAATTAACGGACCTATCAATCTTACTAACTCAAGACTTATTGTTACGGGTAACATTATCTGTACGTCGATTACACTCGACAGGTCAAAGGTTCACGTTGGCGGAACGCTTACTGTTAATGGCGGCGGAGCTATTACAATGACAAACAGCTCGCAGATGCTTATTGATTCTAATATCCCTGTCTGCGGTGCAATTGTACTTGACAATTCAACGCTGTTCGTTACAGAGGGTATAGCTAACGCAATCTCAGCTACGCTTACAAACGGCGCATGGCTTGTTTCGAGAGATGACAACCAGAATGCTGATGACGATAACGTTGTTCTTTCGGGCGCAACAAGCGTATCGGGCAGCTCGAATATGTTTGTTGACGGTAAGCTCAGAACTACGTCTGTTACTGCAAACGACGGCTCAAAGGTTTACGGTTATAACGGTGTTGAATACACAACTAATACTACAATTAATGTCGATACAACGACTCACGGTGTTGATAACAGTGTTGTATTCTGCGGTGATAATACAAGCTACGGCGGATTGATCGGTTTTGAATCTGACGGTACGCTTTATCTGCCGCCTAATAAGCCGATAGACAACTCAAGCAATACAAATTACCACATAACCGTACTGAATCACGGTGTTGTAGTTTGTGATTCATCGATTAAATCGACTTGGGTACAGGTTGGTTCTGATTCAAGCGCAAACGGCGTTGCAACGCTTTACTGTGCAGACCGTATCACGCTTATCGGCAACGATACAAGATATTCGAACTACGGCAAGCTTTATGCTTACGGTGGTACTGATGTCGGTTCTGCTCATAAGGGCGGAAAGAACAGTCCTGACTTTGACTTACTGTATGATAACAGTGAAACCTTCTTTGGTGAAATTTACTATAACGGCTCTAAGCTGACGACATGGAACTACGGTTATTATGAAGGCCACGGCGATACTTACATTGATTGCGGCCTTAACGTAAATAACTATACTGATGCAAGCGGCAAGAAGGTTGGTAACCGCGGAACAGCACTTTATATTCCTAACGGTACAACTTATGTCAGCGGTAACGTTACGCTTTGTAATGATAATGCTGCTCTTGTTGCAGAAGATGCAGGTATTGTTTGTCAGAAGGACTTTAAGATAGGCTGTACAATCTGGAATTACGGTACGATGCATATCTACGGTGCTTTCACTATGGATAACAGCGCTACCTATATTACAGATAACAAGAATACAACCTCAAAACCGTATGAGGGCTGGTCACTCAAGAACGGTAGTGACTGGGATAACGGCGGAAGCAAAGCATCCTTCCTTGCTTATAATTACGGTAACAGAGGCGGCTTGCTTACCTTTAAGGGCTACGTAAAGAACTCGGGCTCTCTCAAGATGAACTACGGTTTGAGCGTTGAGGGTTATTGTACTCAGGAAGGCTCAGCAAAAGACTTTGCATTTGTAAACTTTGCAGGTGCAAACGCTCAGTTCTCAGGTGAATTCCGTTGTAACGGTAACCGTTTCTTCAACAGATGGGATACCTCCTTCGGTTGTGACGGCAGACTTACTTACGGCGAAATTGCTTTCAACTGCGGCCAAATGTATGTCGGCGGCGACCTGCTTAACGGATACAACTCTGAATTCTCAATACGTACTCCGACTGACTACCGTGATAACGCTGTAGGTTGGTTAAATATCGGCGGTTCAGACTCGCGTTCGTTCTCGTTTATGAACGGTGCATACAAGATTAACGGCGATACTACAAGCAATCCAGCACAGCATACAATGCCTAATGCTACGCTGTTCGTAGGCGGTAATATGCAAATCGGTAACTACGAATCCGAGCATAAAGCGGGTACTGTGCTGAACGTGGGTACGATGTATACCCGTGGATACCTGAAGGTTTATTCCTACGGCGGTGATGAAGGAATCAATACAGGTCCTTCCTTCTACCAGACGTCATTAATGCTGACTAACGAATCGAATACCTTTGTCGGCGGCGAATGCTATTCAGGCTCAGCTGCTGTAACGGGTAAAAACAGCATCTTTATGGTTGACGGTGACCTTCGTGTAAGACGTCCGCTTAAAGTAAATATGTGGTTGAGGTTCTACGACTCAGGTGGTACTGCAGGTAACGTTCTGTCGTACTTTGAAGACGGTCAGTACAAGGGCAAAGGTTGGCTTGGCTCAAACGACGACGGATACCGCGCTTGCTATATGCGTGTAGGCGGCAATGTTTACGCTAACGTAGAGGGACGCGACCTTGAAAACTGGGCTGCTACATCGTTTGCAGGTGACGTTGTTCCGTACGACCACTCACGTGATATTGATATTCAGGCTAATGCAAATATCTTTATCGGCGGCAGCTTCTACTGCCCGCAGAAGCTTTATCTCAAGCAGAACTGTAAGCTTGTTATTTGCGGTCAGGGCGACAGCTTGTATGATTCAAACGGAAACCTTAACTGGAAGTGCCGTGCACTTGATGAGCTTTCTGACCAGAAGAATAATCCGCTTGCTTTCGGTCCTGATATTACAGCCGTTCTTAAAGGTAATATTCAAAACCTTGAAAACAGACTTACAGGTGAAAGATGTGCGCTATTTGCGTATATGCTTCTGGATATGAATATTTGCTCTTCGCTTGTTGTTCACGGTAATGCGTTTGTTCGTGATACGTGTAAGATACGCGATATGACAAAGACCTATATCTACGGTGATATGATTGCCAAGGATTATCTCGAAGTCGGAAAATCACTGGCTGACGACCAGGAAGACGCAACGCAGGCCCGTCTTGACAAGTACAAGAATACAGGCGAAAATGATACAGACTATGTATTCAGAAATGCAGGATATATGTATGTAGGCGGCGACCTGACAAGTAGAAAATACACAAAGATCTACGCTTCAACTACCGTTAAGGTAGGCGGAGATATGCAGGCGGGCGACTGGACGCAGCTTCTCGGAAATCCGTACATTACGCTTCGTCATGACGCTCGTGTATACGTCGGCGGAAATATGCGTGCGTACTCATCCATTGACTGCGGCGCTTATTCCGAAATGTACGTAAACGGTAACGTTACTGCGTATACCCAGAACATTAAGCTGCGCGACCAGATGACGTGCTACGTAGGCGGCGATATGGCTGCTGCAAGCTACATTGAGCTTGGTAAGTACGACGATAACTTCTATCGCGGCGTTAAGGGTATGACAAGGCAGCAGGCTGAAGCTTATCTTGATGAAATTGAGCATCAGCATCAGGAACAGCTTGTAAACGAAACGGGCGATGTTACTGACGGTGGCGAATTTGCGTACAACGGTGACGAGCACGAACGTACAAACAGTGAAAACTCTTCGGATGCGGGTAATGATAACGATACTGAAACCGAATCGTCTGCATCAGGTGACGTTAACGCTGTTAACGACTCAACCGAGCTTGAAAACGATGACAGTGACCTTGCTATCGGCAGTGAATACTACATCGGCGGTAACCTGATTTCCTTCACGAAATACATTCGTGAATATGCATACTCACGAGCTGTTACAGGCGGCTACGTTGTTGCAACACAGCACGTAACGCTTCGTCATAACTCTGATTTGTGGGTACTTCCCGAGGTGTTCGGCAAGTCGACCTATCATACAACTGTTTACGTTCCTCAGGAAGGCTGGGATACAAATCTGTGGACCAGATTACAAAACAGCTTTAACAAGATGTTCCACGATATCAGTGAAGCTGTTGAGCCTAAGGCAGGAAGTATCTATTCGATGGGTCAGCTGACTATGAATAAGAATACTTCAATCTTCGGTACTTACGACACGATGGTATTCGGTCAGACGGTGCTTCGTAAGGGCTCGCTCATATATATGGGCCACGACTTTGACTGTTGGGCTCCTATCTATAACCTTCAGTCAGACTTCAGCTCATTTGATGCGTTTATGGATAGCATGAAGGCTAACCTCGGTCTTAGCAGCTCTAAGACCTACAAGGGCTTCGACTCATACGACGAAACTCAGAGGGATACTTACTCTAAGCCGATTGTTATCTACGCAAACCGTAACATCAACGTTGCTACAACGGCGAAGATTAGATTCACCTACTTCATTGCAAATAGGGGTGACGTGAACTTCACTAATATGAACTTCGCTTCGGAAACCTCCGACGTCACACGGATGGACGCTAAGGAGCTTCCAAATGCATTCGCTTCGTACAAGGGCGATGTAAATTACTACTCGCTTCGCGGAACGCTCGGTGCGCTTATGTACGCGCCTCAGGGTAACGTTGACCTCGACGGCTTCGCATATGACTTCTACGGAAGCATTATGGGACACACGGTTGATATCAATACCTTCTATATCAACGTCCATCGCTTCAATAACTGGCGTACGATGGATCTCCATATTGCCACATCACAAAAGGTATACCTGATTTCAGAGGAAGAGTATAAGAATGCTCAGGATAACGTAGACGATATGTATATGTACGGCTACGATACGAATCCTGATCCTACCATCAACGAATGGGCTCAGCCATTCTTCCCAGGATTACCAAAGGATGACACATCATCTTCTGAAAGCGGCGGAGATTACGACGACGGTTTTAACACAGAAAATAGTGGAAGCGGCGGCGCATAAACAAAATTTAATGGCAGGTGCATTTGCACCTGCCATTTATAATGCAAAAAACAGGAACAAGCATTTGCTCGTTCCTGTTTTTGTTCTGTGAAATTATTCTTTTATAAGCGCCTTATACATCTTGATGTATTCGTTTGCACTCTTGCCCCATGACATATCGCATTCAAGCGCGCGTTTTACAAGTGCGCTCCATATGCCCTTGTCGCCGTAGTAAGCGTCAACGCCTCTGTAAATAGCGCCGAGCATATCGTATGCGTCGTATGTCTGGAAGGTGAAGCCGTTTCCTTCGCCGTCGCCGCAGTCGGTGATTGAATCCTTAAGACCGCCTGTTTCACGAACGATAGGAAGTGTTCCGTAACGAAGCGATACCATCTGCGAAAGTCCGCACGGCTCGCTCTTGCTCGGCATCAGGAACAGGTCTGAGCCAGCGTAAATCTTGCGCGCAAGCTCTGGAACAAATCCGATGCAGATGCCAACCTTGTCAGGATATTTGTCGTGAAGCTCTCTGAAGAAGCTTTCGTACTGCCATTCGCCTGAACCGAGAACAACGTACTGAACGTCGCGCTCCCAAAGACTCTTTTCAAGTACCTCTTTCATAAGGTCAAAGCCCTTGTGTCCAGCAAGACGGCTTACGATACCGATAAGCGGAACGTCGGGACGGACAGCCATACCCATCTGCTCCTGAAGCGCCTTCTTGTTGATAGCCTTTTCCTTTTCGTAATGCTTAGCGTTGTAGTTAGCTTCGATATTCGGGTCTGTTTCTGGATTGTAGTTATCCGTGTCGATACCGTTAAGAATACCGCAAAGCTTCCAGCTGCGCTGATTGAGAATCGGGTCAAGTCCGTGGCTAAACCACGGGTCAAGTATTTCCTTTGCATAGGTAGGCGAAACGGTGGTAACTCTGTTAGCGCACTCGATACCTGCCTTCATAAAGTTTACAAGTCCGTCGTAAAGAATCAGGTTGTTATGCTCAGGAGCAATACCGAGAACGTCGTTGAGAAGCTCGTCGCCGTACTTGCCCTGATACTGAATGTTGTGAATTGTAAATACTGTCTTAATGTTTTCGAAGCCAATCTGATTAGCATAATAACAACTGTAATAAAGCGGCGTCAGCGCGCTCTGCCAGTCGTTACAGTGAATGATATCGGGCTTCCAGCCGAGATGAGGAATAATCTCGAGCACAGCGCGTGCGAAGAACGCAAATCTTTCTGCGTCGTCGTAGTGGCCGTAAATGCCGTCGCGCTTGAAATAATACTGGTTGTCAAGGAAGTAATAAATTACTCCGTTATGCTTTGCTTCAAAGATACCGCAGTACTGTCTTCTCCACGAAACTGGAACTGATATAGAAGTGATAAACTTCATCTTATCCTTATATTCCTGCTTAATTGAATCGTAAAGAGGCATTACAACGCGGCAGCCGATAAGACGCTTGCGAAGCGCAACAGGAAGCGAGCCTGCAACGTCGCCGAGTCCGCCCGAAGCCATAAACGGAAGTGCTTCCGAAGCAACATATAATACCTTCATAATAATCTCCTTTAAAATGCGGAACTTATGGTTTGTTCTTTCTGTGCAGAAAGAACAGAGCAACCAATAATTCCTAATTCCTAATTCCTAATTCCGAATTAGATTCTCGTGTCCTTGCTGAGGCTTACAGGGAAGTTTTCTGCTCCCGAAAGCTCAACGCCTGATTTGATATTAACGTTCTTGTCGGCGATGATGTAGTTAACCTTCGTGTTTTCACCGATAACTGTATCCTGCATAAGAATAGAGTTCTTAACTACTGCGCCCTCTTCAACCTTAACGCCCTTGAAAATAATACTGTTTTCAACTGTACCCTTGATTTCGCAGCCGTCGGCAATAAGCGTGTTCTTTACGCTTGAAGCGTGACCGTAAAGTGTTGGCATATCGTCGCGCTCTTTTGTATAAATAGGTCTGTCGTTAACAAAAAGCTTATGCTTTGTTTCCTTGTCAAGAAGTCCCATCGAAATGTCATAGTAGCTCTGTACGCTGTCGATAGTGCCGATAAAGCAATCGGTTGCGTCATAAGCGTATGCCTTGCCCGACTTAATGCAGTTCATAAGAATGCTTCTCTGGAACGAGGTTTCATTCTTTGAATGAGCTGTAGTGATGAGCGTCTGAAGAAGATACTTCTTGATAAGGATAATATTACAGGAATAGAATACCTCATCGTCAGTGCTCGGGTCGATAACTGCCGAATTAATCTTTCCGTCCTCTGCAACGTCTTCAAAAACGAGCACGCTGTTGATGTTTGCAGGTTTTTTGCCTTTAACGCCTACGATAGTAACTGCAGCGCCACTCTTTTCGTGAGCGTCGAATACCTTTTCAAAATCAATGTTCATAACATTGTAGCAGTCGCTCATAAGCACCCATTCCTGATTTGATTGGTCAAGGAAATTCATATTGCCGTAAATCGCGTCAATTCTGTTGCCCCACATTGTCGTGTTGCTCAGCGAGTACGGCGGAAGCAGATAAAGACCGTCAGCTTTTCTTGACAAATCCCACGGCTTACCTGTTCCTACGTGGTCCATAAGCGAATTAAAGTTTGAGTTTGTAACTACTCCTACATTAGAAATCTGGCTTTCTACCATATTTGAAAGAGGAAAGTCAATCAGTCGGTAACGCGAACAAAACGGAACAGAGCCCATAGTTCTCATATCGGTGAGTGATTCAAGTGCCTCTTCGTGGATGTTTGCGAAAATCAATCCAAGAACTTTCTTTCCGTTCATATTCTTATACCTCCTCTCCTGATGCTATCATATCTTTCGGTGCAATCTTTTTGCCCTCGGTTATTGTTGCGCCTGAGCCGATTACTGCAATACCCCAGTCCTCGCTGTTTTCAAGCTGCTCGGGTATTTCACCAATCTGCGCGTCCTTTTCAATAACGGCGTCCTCAGCGATGATAGAATAGTAAACCTTTGCGCCCTCGCCGATTTTTGCACCTGGCATAATTACTGAGAATTTAACCTCCGCGCCCTTTTCGATAATAACGTCAGGGGAAACAACGGAATAATCAACGGTACCGTCGATTTCGCAGCCTTCGCCGATTGACGAATTTTCAACAACGGCGTCCTTGCCGATGTAGTGAGGCGGTGACATAGGATTGCGTGAGTAAACCTTCCAGGTCTTGTCCGACAGATCAAGGTCAACATTCGGGTTGATAATGTCGAGGTTAGCCTCCCAAAGAGAATCGATAGTACCAACGTCCTTCCAATAGCCCTTGAACGGGAATGCAAACATTCTCTGGTCGTCGTTAAGCATTGTAGGAATGATGTTTTTACCGAAGTCGTTTGATGAATCGGGATTAGCCTCGTCCTCAATAAGATACTTGCGGAGTTTGTCCCAGGAGAAAACGTATACGCCCATCGAAGCCTTGTTTGACTTAGGCTCAGCAGGCTTTTCGGCAAACTCGTAAATCTTGTTATTCTCGTCTGTAGCAAGAATACCGAAACGCGAAGCCTCCTCCCACGGAACCTCAAGAACTGCGATTGTGCAGTCTGCGTCGTTCTTCTTGTGGAAGTCAATCATCTTTGCATAATTCATCTTGTAAATATGGTCGCCCGAAAGAATAACGACGTATTCGGGGCCATACTTTTCGATGAATGCAATATTCTGGTAAATAGCGTTCGCAGTGCCCTTGTACCATTCAGCTCCGCCGATTGCCTCGTACGGGGAAAGCACGTGAACGCCGCCGTTAATTCTGTCGAGGTCCCACGGCTGACCGTTGCCGAGGTAGTCGTTAAGAACGAGCGGCTGATACTGAGTTAATACGCCTACAGTATAAATACCGCTGTTTACACAGTTTGAAAGAGGGAAGTCGATAATACGATAGTTGCCTCCATACGGTACTGCAGGCTTAGCAATACTTTTTGTGAGAACTCCAAGACGGCTGCCCTGACCGCCCGCAAGAAGCATTGCTACAACATCTGTTTTGTGTTTCATATTTGCCTCCAAAATTATATTTAATGTTTATTATTTTGTCTTTTTCTTTTCTTCAACCTTTTTAAGGTATACAGCCGAAAGGCCGTGAAGCTTAAGGTCGATGTGCTGCGGCATACCGTGAATAGGCTCAGCTACAGTCTTGTAAGTACCTGTAAGCCTCGGCTTGTCGCCGCCGTATTTTGAAAGGGAAGTGTCAAGCACTACCTTGTATTTGCCTGCGTCGGGAACGCCGATTTTGTAGCTGTTAAAGCCGTTCGGCGTCCAGTTGAACACTGCGATGATGTCATCGCCCTTTTTGTTCATTCGTCTGAAAGCAATAACGCTGTTGCAGTTATCCTCGCTTGAAATCCACTGGAAGCCTTCCCACGAATAATCGATTTCCCAAAGCTCGCTGTGCGCCTTGTAGAATTTGTTAAGCTCTTTCGTGAACTCAAGAAGCTGAGCGTGCTTGTCGTAATCAAGAAGCACCCAGTCAAGTCCCTGCTTGTAATTCCATTCAATAAACTGACCGAATTCGGAGCCCATAAACAGAAGCTTTTTGCCTGGATGAGCAAACATATACGCAAGGAAGAGCCTCATACCCTCAAACTTCATATCGTAGTCGCCTGGCATCTTGTTAAGCAGGCTTGCCTTGCCGTGAACTACTTCGTCGTGGCTGATAGGAAGCACGAAGTTTTCTGAAAAAGCATAGAAGAAGCTGAACGTAATGCAGTTGTGATTGCCTTTTCTGAAAAGCGGGTCCATAGACGTGTAACGAAGCATATCGTTCATCCAACCCATATTCCACTTGAAGTTGAAGCCAAGGCCGCCGATGTCGGTAGGCATCGTAATCATCGGCCACGCCGTTGATTCCTCGGCAATCATCATAACTCCTGGCTGTTCCCTGAACATAGCTGTATTGAGATTCTGGAAGAACTCAACAGCTTCAAGATTTTCGCGGCCGCCGTTTTTGTTAGGCGTCCACTGACCGTTTTCACGTCCGTAGTCAAGATAGAGCATCGAAGCTACTGCGTCAACGCGAAGTCCGTCGAAGTGGAATTTTTCCACCCAAAACATAGCAGAGGACATCAGGAAGGATTGTACCTCTTTCTTTCCGTAGTCGAAAACTCGCGTACCCCATTCCTTGTGCTCGCCCTTCTTAAGGTCTGCGTACTCGTAGCAGCATTGACCGTCAAACTCATAAAGTCCGTGAGCGTCCTTCGGGAAATGAGCTGGAACCCAGTCGAGGATTACGCCGATGCCGTTTTTGTGACAAGTGTCAACAAAGTACATCAAATCCTCGGGCAGTCCGTAACGCGACGTTGCGGCAAAGTAGCCCGTAACCTGATAGCCCCACGAGCCGTCAAACGGATATTCCGTAATCGGCATCATTTCGATGTGAGTATATCCCATATCCCTTACGTACGGTACAAGCTGGTCAGCCATTTCGCGATAGGTAAGGAAGTTGCCGTCGTCGTGCTGCTTCCATGAGCCAAAATGGATTTCATAGATGTTAACGGGCTTTTCAAGAATGTTATACTTCTTCTTGTCGTCCTGCCACTTCTTGTCGCGCCATTTATAGTTAGCGAGCTCATAAACCTTCGAGCCTGTAGCAGGTCGTGTTTCCTGATGCACAGCGTACGGGTCTGCCTTCATCAGCGTTCTTCCGTCCTTCGTTCTGATTGCGTATTTGTAGCAATCAAAAACATTGACATTTTCGATGATGGCCTCCCATATTCCGGGCGAAGCGGGCAGACAGTGATGAGCGTTTTCATCCCATCCGTTAAAGTCGCCGACAACGCTTACGGCTTCAGCATTAGGAGCCCATACTCTGAATGCGTAGGTGTTCTCTTTTATCTTATGAACACCGAAGAACTCATATGCCTTGTAATTAGTTCCGTCGTGAAACAGATACACAGGCAGTTGATATTCGTCTTTAATCTGAGCCATAGATTTTCTCCTTATGTTATTCATCAAAGCGGTGCTGAATGATACAATAATCCACTATGATATTTTTGCAATTTAATAATAACAGATAATGACGCGTAATTCAAGGGTATTTTGTATATTTTGTTACAAGAATTTTGAAAAATATTTTTAAAGTTGTGCAATATGACTTAAAATGAATAGGTTTTTTGTGACAGATTAACAAAAGGTATTTTTTGAAGGGAAATAATTTTAGATTTATTTACTATTGCTACTTTAAAGTACATTTGATATAATAGCAACTAATATAGAAATTATAGGACTCAAATAACAGCTTGGAGTGTTGATATGAAGTTTACAAAAATGCACGGCTGCGGCAACGACTATGTGTATTTTGACTGCACGAAAGAAGAAATAGCAGACGAGGTGTCGGCGGCAATAAAGCTGTCCGACCGTCATTTCGGAATAGGCGGCGACGGTATTATCATCATCAAAAAAGGAACGAAGGCAGACTTTGAAATGGTGATGTACAATGCCGACGGAACACGCGGCGCGATGTGCGGAAACGGTATTCGCTGCGTTGCAAAGTACGTGTACGACCACAAGCTTACAGACAAGACCTCTGTGTCAATTGAATCAATGGGCGCAGTTAAGTATATCGACATAACTGTTGAAAACGGCGAGGCTGTCAGCGCAAGGGTTGATATGGGCGCGCCGTCGCTGAGCGCAAAGGACATTCCCGTTATCTGCGACTGCGACAGGGCAGTTGATTATCCCGTAAATATCGGCGGCGTTGATTACAAAATGACCTGCGTTTCTATGGGTAATCCGCACGCCGTTGTGTTTATCGATAAGTCACCAAAGGAATTTGACGTTGAGTGTGTGGGTAAGCTTTTTGAAAACAGCGAGCTTTTCCCCGACAGAACGAACACGGAATTTATTTATGTAACTGACAGAAAAAATCTCGAAATGCGCGTATGGGAGCGCGGCTCAGGCGAAACTCTTGCCTGCGGTACGGGCGCCTGTGCAAGCGCGGTAGCTGCGATAGTAAATGGTCTTTGCGACAATGACGTTACTGTTCATCTGCTCGGCGGCGATTTACAAATCAGCTGGAGCGGCGACGAAAACGACAGCGTATTTATGACTGGACCTGCAACTACGGTTTTCGAGGGTGAAATAAACTTATAATTTTTTGATATAAGGGAGGATTTTATTATGACAAAAACAACACAGCTCTATGAGGGCAAGGCAAAAAAGGTTTGGGCAACCGACAACGACGATGTCGTAATTGTTGATTACAAGGACGACGCTACAGCCTTTAACGGCGAAAAGAAGGGAACAATCGTCGGCAAGGGTGTTGTGAATAACAAGATGAGCAACTACCTTATGCAGCTGCTTGAAAAGCATGGCGTTCCTACTCACTTTGTAGAGGAGCTTTCAGACAGAGAAACTGCAGTTAAAAAGGTTACTATCGTTCCTCTTGAGGTAATTATCCGTAACCGTGCCGCTGGCTCAATCTGCAAGCGTCTTGGTCTTGAAGAGGGTATGGACTTTGTTTGCCCGTCTATTGAATTCTCCTACAAGGATGACGACCTCGGCGACCCGCTTATCAACGGTTATCACGCTGTATCCTGCGGCTTTGCAACACGCGAAGAGGTTGAACAGATTAAGGAAATGGCGTTCAAGGTTAACGACGTACTCAAGGAGTATTTCGCTTCAATCGGCGTTGAGCTTATCGACTTCAAGCTTGAGTTCGGTAAAACGTCCGACGGTACTATCGTTCTTGCTGATGAAATCAGCCCCGATACCTGCCGTTTCTGGGATATCAACACACACGAAAAGCTCGACAAGGACCGTTTCCGTCGCGATATGGGCGGCGTAGAAGAGGCTTATGCCGAGATGATGAAGAGAGTAGGTCTTGACTAATGGCTAACGATATTTACAATTCACCCTTTGCTTCGCGTTATGCAAGCAAGGAGATGCAGTATATCTATTCTCCTGATTTTAAATTCAAAACGTGGCGCAAGCTCTGGATAGCGCTTGCCGAAGCTGAGCACGAGCTCGGACTCGGAGTTACACAGGAGCAGATTGACGAGCTTAAAGCTCACGCCGACGACATCAATTACGATGTTGCGCGCGAGTACGAAAAGAAGTTCCGTCACGATGTTATGAGCCACGTTCACGCATACGGCGAGCAATGTCCGAACGCGCGTCCGATTATTCACCTCGGTGCAACCTCCTGCTACGTTGGCGATAACACGGACGTTATCACAATGCGCGAGGCGCTTTTGCTCATAAAGAAAAAGCTTGTTAACGCTATCAATTCAGTTGCAAAATTTGCAGATGAATACAAGGATATGCCGTGCCTTGGCTTTACGCATTTTCAGCCTGCACAGCCGACTACGGTAGGTAAGCGCGCAACGCTCTGGCTTATGGATTTGGTTATGGACCTTGAAGAGGTTGACCACGTTCTCGATACGCTTATGCTGCTCGGCTCAAAAGGTACGACGGGTACTCAGGCGTCCTTCCTTGAGCTCTTTGACGGTGACCACGAAAAGTGCAAGGCGCTTGATAAGATTATTGCAGAGAAGATGGGCTTCAAGGCGTGTTTCCCCGTAAGCGGCCAGACGTACGCACGCAAGCTCGATACGATAGTTTGTAACTGTCTTGGCTTAATCGCGCAGTCCTGCTGCAAGTTTTCCAACGACCTCAGACTTCTTCAGAATCTGAAGGAGATTGAAGAGCCGTTCGAGAAAAATCAGATAGGCTCGTCGGCTATGGCATACAAGCGTAACCCGATGAGAAGCGAGCGTATCGCTTCGCTTTCAAGATACGTAATGATTGATGCGCTCAATCCTGCCTGGACGGCTTCGGCGCAGTGGTTCGAGAGAACGCTCGACGATTCGGCTAACAAGCGCGTTTCCGTTGCAGAAGCGTTCCTTGCAACCGACGGTATCCTTGATTTGTACATCAATGTAACAAGCGGACTTGTTGTTTATCCGAAGGTTATCGAAGCGCGTCTTATGAGCGAGCTTCCGTTTATGGCTACCGAAAATATAATGATGGACGCTGTTAAAAAGGGCGGCGACCGTCAGGAGCTTCACGAAAAAATCCGTCAGCACTCAATGGCTGCAGGAGCAGTGGTTAAGGTTGAGGGCGGACAAAACGACCTTGTCGACAGGATTGCCGCTGACCCTGCGTTTATGACGACCAAGGAGGAAATCCTTGCTATTCTCAAGCCGCAGAATTTTGTTGGCAGAGCTCCGCAGCAGACGGAAGATTTCTTAAACGAGGTAGTTAAACCGATACTCGAAAAGAACAAAGACCTTCTCGGCGTAGAGGTAGAAATTAACGTATAATAAAAATACACCTTGATACTTCAAGGTGTATTTTTCAGCGTGTCGAAAAACCTTATTAATACGATATCGACACGCTGGCAGGCTTTCGAAAAAGGAGCAGAATTTCGTATTTTGCGAGTGGGAGCTGTACGATGGTACTGCCCCCGAGCAAAAGACGAAAAGCGCCAAAAGTGCCGTGGGCATTGAATTCACGGCACTTTTCAAAAGATTGGTTGTTGAATTAGCGGGGCGCCGAGGTCCTCGCCACCTACAAGCCGAAACTGTAACACTTTACTATATTCGGCGCGGTTATGCCCTTTTTCGACAGTCTGAAAATACACCTTGAAGTATCAAGGTGTATTTTTTCTTTCTATTTTTTGCTGTTAATTTTTTCGTGAGCTACTGAAAGGATAGTATAGACATTGTTGTTCATATTGTTCAGCTCCTTTGCGGCTGTTTCCGTAAGGTAATCTGAAGAATAAATTTCAAAATTTCCTATATACTGCACGTAAGAATTAAACGGCTTTTTTCCGTCGGCGTACAGCTTTTCTTCGTCGTAGTTCGGAATGGTGTTATCAAATTCGGTTGTCGTTACCTTTTTGCCGTTTACGGTACATTTTGCGTGCTTGCCGTTTCCTTTTTTTTCCCAGCTCAGCTTCTGATTAAAGCTTTTGCTGTCAAAGCCGAGCGTATATCCTGAATGCAGGTCGCCCTGATAAATCTGTTTATCCTTTTTGTCGTTGAAAAAGTCAAGCGTGCAAAAGCCGTTTTTTCCTGCTCGCTTTACATATAAGCCTTCTCTGATTTGTACTGCCTTTCCGTTGGAGTAGGTGTAAATATAATAGTGTGCAGTATCGTCCTTTTCGGGATTGACAGCACCGATAACAAGCTCGCGTACACCGTCATTATTAAAGTCAATCATAGTAATAAGGCATACGTTGTTAACCTTGTACGATTCAACCTCGTCACCGCGTTCCTCCTTGACAACAAGACCGAAATTGTATTTGTCATAAAAGCTTGTTGCAATTTCGTAATACGCGTTATTGATAGTATTGTTATTGCATTTTTTCATCTCTTCAAGATAATAAAATTTGCTTTTTTCGTACAAATCAGTTGCGCCGAAAATGTCGGGAACGTTCGTGATTGTTGACATTGAATTAAGGTAGTTGCCTTGCTCGTACATCGAATACGATTTGTTATACGTACCTTCTGTTATCTTTTTTTCACAGTCCTTGACGTATTTTTCGCAGTCCTTGTAATCGCCGAGCTCCTCAAAAATTTCCTTCGCTTCGGAATAGCTTGACTCCTTGTAAAGCTGCCTTGCTTCCTCGTAGCGCTCGGAGGTCTTTACGACATTTGAATAATATATTCCGCCGATGATAGCGCCGATAAGTATAATTACAAAAACAAGTAAAATCTTGTATCTGTTCTTTTTGATTTTCTTTTTTAAGGTCATTTACTCACTTCCTCTGATACATAATAACATAAGTTAAGAGGTTTTACAATAATTAATAGTTACGGAAAAAATTGACGGTGGGATTCTCCTCTCGCGGAGAATTGTCGCAGGGCGGTACCCAAAATTTGTTACGGCTTGGAGCGCCTACAAATTTTGACCGCTACTGACTTCTTATTGCTCCCTTTATCTGCCACAGGCAGCGGTCGCAAACGAAGCATTTCGAATCCCACATAATAAAAAATCACCAGGCACCACAAGGGTACCTGGCACTTTTTGGCGGAGACGGTGGGATTCGAACCCACGAGCCCGTTAAGGCTAACGCATTTCGAGTGCGCCCCGTTATGACCACTTCGATACGTCTCCATATATGACGGCATTTATTTTACCATTATAAATTATATTTGTCAATTACTAATATTTATGTTATTATATATTTATTAATTCTTTAGGAGAATACTATGATTGCAATTATAGATTATGGCGCAGGTAATCTGCAAAGCGTGAAAAAAGCGCTCGATTTTCTCGGCTGTGAGAGCGTTATAACAAGCGACAGCGCAGTTATTGACAGCGCAACTCACGTTATCCTGCCGGGCGTTGGCTCCTTCGGCGACGCTATGGATTCAATCAGAGAGCGCGGACTTGAGGACACAATCAAGCGTGCGGCAAACGGCGACAGACCGTTTCTTGGTATTTGCCTCGGACTTCAGCTGCTCTTTGCCAAAAGCGATGAAAGCCCGAACGCTCAGGGCCTCGGAATATTTGACGGCAGTATCAGCCTTATACCAAAGGACAGGGGACTTAAGGTTCCGCATATGGGCTGGAATTCCGTTGAGCTAAAACAGAAGGACGGTATTTTTGAAGGCATTGACGACGGTACGTATTTCTACTTCGTTCATTCCTACTATCTTGGTAACGCAAACGACGGAGAGGTTGCGGCTGTTACCGAATACGGCACGTCTATTCAATGTGCCGTTCAGCGCGGCAAGGTTGCGGCAACTCAGTTTCACCCCGAAAAAAGCGGCGAGGCTGGACTCAGACTGCTTACAAACTTTATCAGGGAGGATTAATTTATGTATGCAAAAAGAATTATACCCTGCCTTGATGTGAAAAACGGCAGAGTTGTAAAGGGCGTTTCCTTTGTTGATATACGCGATGCAGGCGACCCCGTTGAGTGCGCGAAAATTTATGATAAGCAGGGCGCAGACGAGCTTGTTCTGCTCGATATTATGGCGTCACACGAGGGCAGGGGAACGATGCTCGATATCGTTGAGCGCGTTGCCGACTGCGTTTTTATTCCGTTCACCGTCGGCGGCGGTATTACCACGACTGACGATTTTAAGGAGATACTCCGCGCAGGCGCAGACAAAATTTCTGTCAATTCAGCCGCCGTGCGAAATCCTCAGCTTATTAACGAAGCCGCGTACAAATTCGGCTCACAATGCGTTGTATGCGCTATTGACGCAAAGCGCCGCGATGACGGTACGTTTGAGGTTTACCTCAACGGCGGCAGGGTGCCGACGGGCATTGACGCAGTTAAGTGGGCAATCGAAGCCGAGAGCAGGGGAGCAGGCGAAATCCTGTTGACCTCTATGGATCAGGACGGCCAGAAAACGGGGTACGATATCCCGCTTACAAAGGCGGTCAGCGAAAACGTGGGAATACCCGTTATCGCGTCGGGCGGCGCAGGCAAGGCAGAGCATTTTACAGACGTTCTGACCGAGGGCAAAGCCGACGCCGTGCTTGCGGCGAGCCTGTTCCATTTCGGCGAGCTTCCAATTCCCGAGCTGAAAAAATATTTGCGTGACAATGGCATTTCAGTAAGATTATAAAATAACAGGTGGACAAACCACCTGTTATTTTTTGCGTATTATTTAATTCTGACTGTTACGGTTACTGTTTTTGAAGCGGACTTGTATTCGGTGTTGCCTGCGGCAGTAACCTTGATTTTAACCTTGTATGAGCCCTTCTTCAGACCTTTCTTAACGGTGATTTTACCGTTCTTTTTATTGACGGTAATGCTCTTGTTTCCTTTTGTCTTTTTGTAGCTCACAGTACCCTTTGCATTTGAAACGGTAAGGGCTTTTTTCCTTGCGATAGTCTGCTTCTTCTTTCTCAGCTTTGCATACTTAACAGTCGGCTTTTTCGCTTTTACCTTCAGCGTGTTTGCCTTCTTTGGAAGAACTGCAAGTACTTCTGCTTCGGGCGTAGTTTCCTTTGTCGCCTGTGCGTCGCTGAAATACTTTCCGCAGATTGAGCAGTAGTAATATGCGTTGTTTCCTTTTGAGGTGTAGGTCGCCGCCGTAGCAGGAGTTTCTGAAAGAATATGACCTGTTGCAAGTCGGTCGTATCTGTTGTTGAGCTTAATAGCAAACGCAGTAGGCTGGCTGTTTGAAGTGCTTGCATAGGTGGTGCTGCTCTTTGCTGCGTTTAACGAACGTATGCCGACGGATACTTCGCTGCTTTCCTCCTTTTGCTGAACCTCAAAGCCGATAAACGAGCCCTGAACGGTTGTGCCGATAACCTGATTGTCCTCAAACGATTTCCTTACACAAGCGTTGACAGCCGTAACGCTTCTGCTGTCGGGGTTGATGATATAAGTATCGCCTATATCATATATAAACGAGCCGCATACAAATATGCCGTTTTCGCCGTAACCGAGATTAGCAGGATAGATTTGAAGCGAATTGTAGCTTCCAATGTAATACGAAACGGAATCATCGCTGTCAAAGATTTGCGGGAACGTCGTCCAGCTGCTGCCGTCGAAGGATATAATATCTGGCGCCATATAGTATTCGTTTGCTCCGCCGACGCCGACAAGCTTGTCGTTGTACTGAATAAAGCTTGTAAAGGCTCTGCCTTCTGGGAGAGCGTAGCTCGTTTTTGCAAAGGAATTGTTTGACGCGTTGAATTTGTAAACGTCCGAAAGGAACTCGTTTGTGTCAATGCTGTAGCCGCCGAGAAGATATATCTCGTTGTTATAAAGCGCAAGCGACGAGCCCATAGCAATTTCTTCGGGCAGTTCAGCCAGATACGTTGTGGTTTTGTTAATCAAATCAACACAGCCTATCGCAGAATTGTAACCGAGTATTTTATCTGTAAATTCTGATTTGATTACCGAAAGCACGGTAACGTACATTTTGTTTCCGAGCAGAACTGCGCCCGTAACGTTATAGCTGTTGCTGTCGCTGAATATTTTCTTGACATCAAGCTTAGCAACATCCTTGTAGCTGTACTGGTTATTAGAAGCGTTGTACGAAGCGTAACCGATTTCGCCCTGACCGCTTACAAAATACGCCTTGTCGCGCGTCGGAACAGCAAAGCCGTCAAGAACGTCGGGAACCTTGTTAACAGAAACGGTAGCATAGCTCGGCTTTTTCGACAGCATTGTAAAGAAGAAATCGTCGCCCGTAGGATTGCTTACGGTAACGTCAAGCCTTTTTGTGCTGTAATTATTATCGCGAACGGTAATCAGGCTGTTTGTAATGCTCTTTGGATTAACCTCTTCGCCGTTAATCATTACGCTGCTTATTTCTCTGAACGAGCCTTGTATTTCGACGTCGCCGTTCTTGTTGTAGCTGACGTTTGTAATCAGCGGGGGAACGGCGTTGACGTTATCAAGAGAAAGCACCTTTGCGGTTTCTGTCTTATCCTCAAGATTATCTGAGTGTCTGCCTGCGTTTTTGATGATATTGATAATATCCTCGGCGGTAGCAGTGCTGTCGGCGTTCTTTATCAGCGCCGCAGCTCCCGTCGCGTACGGAGTTGCCATAGAGGTTCCGCAGTAAAAATCATACTTGCCAAAGGATGATTTGTCAGCGTCCTGTGAGCTTATAGCAAGGTCGTCGATGGTAAACTGTGCGCCTGCTTCGGCAACCTCAACGAGGAATACAAGCTTTCTGTCCTTAGCCTTCGTGTAATCCTCTGAATCTGAAACCTCCTCCATATCAATATCGTAATATTTGTGTTCCCAGAAATTATCTATTTTCGTTCCCCAAAGATAAATTGAAGATTCTTTATCTAAAATGCTTTTAACGCTTTTTGACGCAGGAACGTCGTATACGTAACAGCTGGCGTTTGCGCTTAATTTGCCCATAATGCTGACTGAATAGTTCTTATCCGCATCATCAAGAGTGAAGGGCATTTCAAAAGCGTAATACTTTACTCCGTCCTCATCGTCATCATTTTCATCTTCAGACTCGGTGATGTCGTTAAATTTTATCTTCAGGGACTGACTGTCAAGACCAAAGCCTACATCCTGACTGATTTCCGTTTTTGTGCCTTCGCTGTAATCCTCTGATTTGATTTCAACCTTTTTCGGATAACCGAAGCTTGTGTCGTCGATTGCAGCGTTATAGTCCTGGTATTCAGCGCAAAGCTGGTCCTTTTGCGCCTGTGAATAAACTGTCGGATTAAAGCAGTCGTAGGATACGGTTGACAGAATGTTTGCGCCTGGAGCAGCAACGTCAACGTACTGGGTGCTGAAATTTGAAAAATCAGCAAGCTCGTCCTTTTCGTTAGAGGCTGCAACAGTAATGCAGTATTCGCTGTTACAGCACGCGGGAAGAGCGCAATACGTTTCATCGTCGAAGAAATCATAAACAGTTTCATCAAGATTTGAGCTTTCGTTTCCTGCTGCGACAAACGAAATAACGCCGAGCTTACCAAGCTCATCATAAATGCTGTCAAACAGCATGCGCTCATTTTCGTCGCCTAAGCCGCCCCACGAATTGTTACAAGCGACAACGTTAGTTCCAAGCTCAACTGCTCTTTGAATGTATTCGTATGCTGCAAGCGCGTCTGCGGTGCTGCCACTTCCGCTCTCATCAAGGAATTTGAGCGCCATAATTTTTACGTTAGCTTTGTTAATTCCGCTGACGCCCTGATTGTTGTCTGCCTGCGCGGCAATAATGCCTGCACAGTGAGTTCCGTGGCCGTTATCGTCAAACGGCGTGCCGTCGTCGATAGTGTTGGTGAAGTCAAGCCCGTGCTTGCCGAGGAGCTTTTTGCCGTAAGGATTGCTCCAAAGCTTGTCCTTCAGTTCAGGATGCTCGGGGTCAATACCTGTGTCAACAATAGCGACAACCTGCTCCTCCTTTGACGACTTAGCGTTGTCCCAGAGCGTTTCGGGATTGGTGTCAAGGTTTGGCGTTCCGCCGTTTTGACCCGTGTTGCTGAGCGCCCATTGATAGTCGCTGTACGTGTCGTTTGTGATTGACGTTGCCTTTACCTTGTAGTTCGGCAAAGCATATTTAACGGCTGGATTGCTTTTTAAATTCTTAATCATCTGCTTTGTAGTAAGCGAGCCTGATTTCAGAACAGCAACCTTCACGCCGTTTTCGGAGTCGCCGAAGGTATACGAGTCATCAAGGCTGTACTTTGAGCCGTATGCGCTTTTTGCGCTCGAAGCAGTAGTGTATTTGCTCGTCGCGCTGTTTTGAAGTACGGCAATAACCTCGCCGTCAACGTAGTTCTTTTTTGTGCTTTTTGCGGCAAAAACGGTGTTCGGCATAATCAGCGCTGTAATTATCATAACGACTGATATGAACAAGGCTATTGCCTTTTTTGCGTATGCTTTCACAAAATCACTCCTTACAAAAATATTTACATCTTTATTATACATTATTTTAAATAAATATCAATAATCAAAAGCTATAAATGCTACAAAAAAGCAACCTTGTATATGCTACAAGGTTGCTGGTGAATTATTAACTCCATTCGAGTGCCTTAATGCTGAAGCCGAGCGTTGCGTCAAGCTTGTTTTTCTGGATAATTGCGTAAACGTTTTTCTTGCCGCTGCCCTTGACGTAATCGACCTTACCCGATACAAGGTAGTAGTTGTTATTGCCGAGGTACTCGATTTTTTCAATTGTAACTGTGTGAGTCTTGCTCTCAAAGCCCGAAATAGTAAAGGAATCGTTATTTGCGTTGTAAACAAGATTGTCGTTATCCGAGTCGCTGTTAACCTGGTTTTTGAAGTTAACGACCGTCTGTGCAAAATACTTGAACAAGTCAAGCACGATAGTACCCGAAGCGTAGGATTTTGTGTTCATTCCCTTGCGCTGAGCCATCCATAGCGCCGCGTGCGCCGCAATATTAATCGGTACGCCTTTTGCGTTATCATAGCTGCCGTTATAGAGCTCGGGAACCTCGAGCATTTCCTTTACTATCTGCTGGTCGCTTTCAGAGAACGTTACAGCTTTCTTTTCGCTTGAGTTTTTAGCCTCTTTAATCGTAGGAACCTTGTCCTTGTCGATAGGAAGCGTTGTGATTTCCTTTGCCGTTGTGCCTTCGTTGCCCTTTGTGGGAACTGTGGTCGCCTTTGTGCTTTTGTCCGTTGCCTTTTTGTCGGGCGCGTCAGCTTTGTCGGTTGTGGTTTTCTTTTTGGACTTTGCTGTAGTTGAGGTCTTGTACTTAATAGTAACCTCTTTGCCCTTTTTATCTGTGACAACCTCGCCGTTTTTGTCAAGTACCTTTGCGATGGTGTTGCCGTTTTTGTCCGTTGAGTATTCAACTGCAACCTCGGTTGTAACAGGGTTTCCGTTCTTGTCCGTAACAACCTCGCCGTTTTCGTCAGTAACGTCTACGGTTTCAAGACCGAATTCGTTATCGGCAGCCTCGAGTCCCTGCTCTGAGGTTTTGTCGTTTTCCTTGTTTGAGCCGTTTGATTTACAGCCGACTAAGGAAATAGTAAACAGCAATGACAGTATTAACATAACCGCTATGCTTTTTTTCAAGTTAAACACCTCGCAGAAAAATTGTTCGTAAATTAACAAGCTAATTATATATTCTTTTTATAGAAAAGTAAATAGACATAATATAAAAAGAACAAATAATTAACGATTAATTCATAAAATTCACAAATTTTGTGCTATTATATTATAGTAATAACAACTGATATTTTATCCGTTTTCGGAGGTAAAAATGAATTCTTCAAAGGCTGTTGCCTTTTCGGGAATGTTTGCCGCGCTACAGCTTGTACTGCTGTTTTTGGGCAGCACGATGTGGGTGCTGTGCTACAGCGCGCCGCTGTTTTGCGGACTTGTGATGATAATTCTGAAGGAGAGCGCAGGCGTAAAATACTGCGTTTTGTCGTATATCGCTTCAAGCATAATCGGCATACTTTTTCTTCCTGACAAGGAGTGCGTGCTGACGTACGTTTTCTTTTTCGGCTACTATACAATTATAAGAGATTATCTGAACAAGCCTGCAAAATGGCTGTCGTACGTTTTGAAATTCTTGCTGTATAATGCTTCAATCGGCTTGTCGCAGCTTATGCTGATATACGTTTTTCACATTCCGTTTGATAACGAGCTCGGCAAGCTTGGAATACCGCTTCTTATCTTTGGATTTAACTTCGTATTCGTGTTTTACGAATTGCTTTTTCCAAGGCTTACAAAGCTGTATTACGTTAAATATAAAAGCAGGGTAGACAAAATGCTGAAATGAAAAAGGGGAATATATGACTCAGTATAACGTAACGGGAATGAGCTGCGCGGCTTGCTCTGCAAGAGTCGAAAAGGCAGTTTCCTCACTCGACGGCGTTGATATGTGCAGCGTTAATCTGCTGACTAATTCGATGAGCGTCGAGGGAAGGGCAAAGCCTGACGAGATTATAAACGCCGTTACTGCGGCGGGCTACGGCGCTTCGATAAAAAGCGACGACAGCAGTGCGCGCGACTTGCTCAAGGATACCGAAACACCAAAAATTAAATACAGGCTTATACTATCCGCGCTGTTCCTTTTGCCGCTTATGTACGCGTCAATGGGGCATATGATGTGGGGCTGGTATCTGCCGCCTTTTTTAGCGGATAACCATTTTGCGCTCGGCGTTTTTGAAATGGTTATAGCGCTTTCGGTAATGATTATTAACCGTAAGTTTTTCATAAACGGTTTCAAGGGCGTAATTCACGGCGCGCCGAATATGGATACGCTCGTTGCGCTCGGCTCGGGAGCGTCGTTCGTTTACAGCACCGCCGTGCTTTTTGCGTTCGGCAAAGCGGCAGGAGAGCATCACCTTTACTTTGAATCGGCGGCGATGATTCTTGTACTGATTACCGTAGGCAAGCTGCTCGAAAGCTATTCAAAGGGAAGAACGACTGACGCGCTCAGAGGGCTTGTAAGCCTTGCGCCGAAAACTGCAACGGTAATAAAGGACGGAAAAGAGCTTACCGTCGTTACTGATGACGTGAGTGTCGGCGATATATTTGTCGTTCGTCCAGGCGAGAGCATTCCCGTTGACGGCGTGATTATTGAGGGCGAAACGGCTGTCGACGAATCCGTGCTGACTGGCGAAAGCATTCCCGTTGACAAAACTGAGGGCGACTCCGTTTCGTGCGCCACGATAAATACTAACGGTTTTATTAAGTGCCGTGCAACACGCGTAGGCGAAAACACGACGCTGTCACAGATTATCAAGACCGTTACTGAAGCGTCGGCGACAAAAGCGCCGATAGCAAAGCTTGCCGACAGGGTTTCGGGCGTATTCGTGCCCGTTGTAATTGCGATTGCGCTTGTCACGTTTGCCGTCTGGCTGATTGTCGGCAAGGAGTTTTCATTTGCGCTGTCGCGCGGAATTTCCGTGCTTGTAATCAGCTGTCCGTGCGCGCTCGGGCTTGCAACTCCCGTTGCGGTAATGGTCGGCAGCGGCAAAGGCGCAAAAAACGGTATACTGTTTAAAACTGCCGCCTCGCTTGAGGAAGCAGGCAGAACTGAAATCGTAGCACTCGACAAGACGGGAACGATTACCGAGGGTAAGCCGCGTGTAACTGATATTATCCCTGCTGACGACGTTGACAAAACGCGGCTTGTTACGCTTGCAGCTTCGCTTGAAGCAAAAAGCGAGCATCCGCTTGCACGCGCGATAACCGATTATGCGCAAGAAAATGGCATTGAAGTTATTGATGCTGACTCCTTCAAGGCACTTTTTGGAAAAGGACTTACAGCTTCGCTCGACGGAAAGAAGGTCGTAGGCGGAAGCAGGAAATATATTTCTTCAGAATACGAAATCGGCGACAAACTAAGCGAAAGCGCAGAGCGTCTTGCAAGCGAGGGCAAAACACCGCTGTTCTTCGCTTATGATAAAAGCGTACTCGGAATAATCGCAGTTGCCGACGTCGTCAAGAGCGACAGCAAAAGCGCAGTAAAACAGCTTCGCGATATGGGAATTAAGGTCGTTATGCTAACTGGCGATAACAAGTGTACGGCTGACGCGATAGGAAATAGCATAGCCGTTGACGCCGTGATATCCGAGGTTATGCCCGACGAAAAGGAACGCGTTGTCGCCTCGCTTTCTAAGTACGGCAGGGTTGCTATGGTCGGCGACGGAATTAACGACGCACCTGCACTTACGCGTGCCGATACGGGAATAGCTATTAATGCAGGCGCCGATATCGCTGTTGACGCGGCTGACGTTGTGCTTATGAACAGCCATTTGTCAGATGTACCCGCCGCAATTCGACTCAGCAGAGCAGTGCTTACCAATATACGCGAAAACCTATTTTGGGCGTTTATTTATAATATTATTGGTATTCCGCTTGCGGCAGGTGCCTTTATCCCGATTACGGGCTGGACGCTCAGTCCTATGTTCGGTGCGGCGGCGATGAGTATTTCGAGCTTTTGCGTTGTATCAAACGCGCTCAGGCTGAATTTATTTAACCCGTCAGACACGAAAAGGGGAAAACGGAAAAGCAAGCTAACGCTTGATTTAAGCGATTATATTATTGAACAAAAGGAGAATACAAAAATGACAAAAACGGTAAAAATAGAAGGTATGATGTGCCCTCACTGCGAAGCGGCAGTCAAAAAGGCTTTTGAGGAGCTTGAGCAGGTTGAAGCGGCTGACGTAAGCCACGAAAAAGGAACGGCAGTCCTCACTCTGAACGCCGACCTTGATAACGATACAATCAAAAATACGGTTGAAGCAAAGGACTACACCTTCGTTTCAGCAGAATAAAAAATAATAACCGCTTGCAAATTTCTGCAAGCGGTTTTGTTATGCATTATTCTTCTTCGTCGTCCTCGTCGGCTGAGGTTGTGTCGTCGCTTGATTTTTCAGGATTGAGCGTTACCTTGCCGCCGTGGTTTGACGAGCCGTAACCGATGTAGCTCTTGCCTGGATTGAGCTTAACCTCTTTTCCGTCCTCGGTTTCAAGAACGAGCTTTTTGTTTTCAACCTTCCACTTGATGTTGAGCGCCGTACCCTGCGAAAGGATAACGCCGTCGCCGCCTGAAAGATTGTAGTTACAGTAGGTTTCGCTGTTGCCCGAACCCTTGTAATTTGCCTTTACAACGTATTCGGTTTCGTCAAGCAGGAAGATGAGATTTTCAAATTCAAGCTCAGCCTCGCCGTACTTTGAGTCAAAGTCGGTAGTCGTGTACTTTTTCTTTTCCTTATCGTAAGTATACTTGCCGACCTTCGGGCATTTACCTGACGAATATACGTCGGACCAGGTGAAGCTTACGCTTTCTGCCTTTACGTCCGAAAGCTTTTCAGCCTTCTTGTTGAAGCTGAGCTGCGTGAACTTATCGGTGTCAATCTGTGTGTTGATTTTTGCCGTATCAAGTAGCGCTTCGATATTTTCGCCGTTGAGGTAACCCGTATGCTCTACGGTAGACGTTCTTGTGTAATCTCTGCCGAAGAATTTTCCGTCCTCAGAGTATTTGAGAAGGTTGATGTGGTCAACGTTTTCGTTTTCAAAAACGCTGTCAGCGCCTTCGTAATCACCCTTTGTGTGCGAAAGCCCAGCGTGGATAAATATGCTGTCAAAAAGCTGGCTGAAGCGAATGAACGGTGGTCTTGCCGAACGTGTAGGTCCTACCTGTGCAGGAACCTTTGTGTAGTCAGCCCAGAAGAGCAGCGTTCTTGTTGAATACTCGCTTTCGCCCTCAAGCACGATGTCAGCCTCGTTCATACCCCACTGAGGTCTTACGGACTCGGTTGAGTATTCGTTTTCAACTACGACAGCGACAGGCCTTTGAGTAAGAGCGGCTTCGTTGTAGCCCTCCTCGCCTGTGAGTGGGTTAATTGGTCCGCGCTTTTTATCAACCGAGATAGCTTCTGTTGCAGGAGCGTTTGGCTGCTGGAGATTGTCGTTATTTTTTGCTACAACGCCGAAGTATACGCCGATAAGCAGAGCAAGGAGAATAATAATCGAAACGATAAGTATAATCGCCTTGCGCTTTTTATTGTTTGCAGGCGGGGGAGCAGCTTCGTCGTCAGGTGTGATTTCAAAGAACTGTTCCTCGTCCTCGTCGCTTTCCTCGTTAACGGGAGTAGCGCTTTCGACGTCATCCTCTGCTTCCTCCTGCTGAGGTGCTTCTGGAGCGTTCGGAGCTTCTGGAGTTTCCTCGGCAACGTCAACGATTTCAAAAATATCGTCCTCGGCGTCGTCAGCCTCCTCTGCGGGAGCTTCAACCTCCTCTGGAGCGTCAAACGTGAGCTCAGGCTCTTCCTTTACAGGCTCCTCTGGTTTAACCTCGGGAGCTATGGGAGCTTCCTCGACGGGAGCTTCTTCAATCGCAGGGACTTCCTCAGCCTTCGGCTCCTCGTTTACCTCGGGAGCGTTGGTTTCGCTTTTATTTTTTTCTTCAGAAAACTTTCGTATTTCTTCAAGAATTTCATCTAATTCGTTATCGCTCATAATAATTTCCTTTCTTACAAGTGACATACAACCGATTAAATTTTATCAACTAATTATATCATAATTTAAAATAATATCTATAAAAGTTACATAATTGTAATATTATTGACAAGGTTTTATAGACAACAACGCGCCTGATGTATTATCAAATTTGACTTTTTTACTGCCTTGTGTATAATTGAAGAAAAGGAGTAGACAGTTATGGCAAAGACTATACCGATGATAATTGCAAACGATACTATACTTGTTAAGGAAAAGGACAGCAATAAGTTTATTGCTTTTGATATGCCGTCAATTGAGCCCGAGGTAAACATTCCGTTTTATCACGAATTTGCCAAGCGCATTTCGGAATGTCAGTATTATTTCAAGGAGTTCATCAAAAAGGAGTACGGCAAGAAAATATCAAAAAACATACTTGCAATAATCATTCCCGACGACACAAGCGCGCTCGAAAGCATATTCATAAACGAATTTTTCGTCAACAGCGGCGCGTGCAAGGCTGTTGCCCAAATGACTATGGGACAAGCTCTTTCAAAGGACGATACGCGTTATATCAGCCTGTCAAAAACGAAGCGAAACGTCATTCTTCAGTACATCAATAATAACGAGGTTATGGCGCGCAAGCTTTATGATTGCTCAGATTACAGCGTTAAGCAGATTCACGAGGACGCAAAACGCCTTCATATCGACGTTGAATACGACGAAGCGCCTATCTTTATCAACAATCTGAATATGAATATGGACGACTTTTTTGAACTCGGACTGGTGATTTCACCAAAATCGTTTATGGACAAAATCGCAGTCATCGACGTTGAAAAGCTATAGAAAAGGACGGTTTTTACCGTCCTTTTCAGTTAGCAGTATTCAGTTTTCAGTTTGTTGGTGGATTTCGTCCACACCTTATTATATTTTACTATTATCTTAATAAAATGGGTATGGGCGAAGCCCATCTCAGGCTGAAACCTGAATACCGAATACTGAATACTGAAAAAGGACAGCAAACGCTGTCCTTTCATCATTCAAGCTTTCCTGCGTCGTCAAACGGGAAGTAGCAGAACTTCGCCTTGCCGATAATCAAATCCTTGTCGACGTAATTCGTGCTAACCCAGTAGCGCGAGTCAACCGAATTTTCACGGTTGTCGCCCATAACGAAATAGCTGTCCTCTGGTACCTCGTACGGTCCGAAGTTGCCTGTAGGCGTGCAGGCTGTAACAAAATCGTCGCGCAGCTGTTCGCTCTTGCCGTCCTTGTCGGTAACGTAAACAACGCCGTTAACGATAGTAACCGTTTCGCCTGGAAGTCCGATAACGCGCTTTACGTAGTACGTTTTGTTGTTGCCCTTTGCAACCTCGTCAGGCGCCTTGAAGATGATAATATCAAATCTTTCGGGCTCGTGGAAATAATACTCAATTCGGCTTGCGATAATCCTGTCGCCCTCCTGAATTGTGTTGAGCATTGAGCCTGTGGGAACAATCGCGTTTGCGAAAATAAACGTCTTTAGCAGCATCGCGATAATAAACGCAATAACTATCGGGAGTATAAATTCAACAACTTCTCTGCCTTTTGATTTTTTCGGCGTGTTATCGTTGCCGTCGGTGTTTTCAAGCTCTATGCTGTTTGCCTGAGCTTCGCCGCAAGCTTTGCAAACGTACTTGTCGCCCTCTTTGACAATATCGTGGCTGCCGCATTTTAAACAAGTCATATAAATAAACCTCTATTTCGTAAATTTGAAAATTATGCACTCAAACGGGTGAAGCGTGATTTCAAGCTTGCTGCCGTAGGAGTACGTTTCATCAGTTTCGGGAAGCATCTGGTTGTATACGCTTTCACGGTGTACGTCCTCAAGTGTTTCGGGAACGCCCATAAGCTTGTTGAGAACGAGCGTAATCGGCACCTTTTCGTTAGTCGGGTTACGCATAGCGATAACGCCGCCGTCGTCGTTCCACGAAACAAAGCCGTATATGTTTCCGTCGGCAGGTCTGCCGCCGATAAACGTGCAGTTTTCAAGAACTGACTGATTTTCAGTTTTGAATTTCAGCGCGCGTGACAGCGCTTCGCGTTTGCTGTCGTCAAGACCAATCATCGACTGAGTAAGATTAACGAGCCCTTCGCCGCGAACGACGCTCCACATTATTACCTTGTAGAACTCCTCGCTGCTGAGGTCGCTTTCGTCAAGCTTCAGCGCAAGCTCTTTCGAATACAGCTGAACGGCGTGCGAGCACATCGTGTCGAAAAATACAGTATCGCTTTCGGTGATGTCGTTTTCAAATTTGTTGTAATCATCGCTGAGTGCGTCGCCCTTGCCGTCGCTTAGCGCAAGGTTGCCTATCGTGTTAACCCACTGACGCCACCACGGCGAAACGTCGCGCATTCCGCACAGCGTAATGTGAACGTCGGGACATTCGCGGCGTATGCGGCTGACAAGCTCAGCGCGCCTTTCGATAAGGTCGTTGAGATAATACATATCGTTTTTGCCGCCTACGGCGTGGTCGTGGCTCTCGTTTTGGCAGAACTTTTCTTCGCTTTTGCCAAAGCCAAGACCGATGTAGCTCAGCGAGTATTCCTTGATAAGTGAAATTATATAATCAGCGAGCTTGTTGTTATATACAGCCGAAGCACAGCATAATTCGTCTGCTTCGTCAAACACAAAGCCGTTGTCTGCTTTCTGAATTTTCTTTGCAAGCTTCTTGCTTCCTGCGACGTCGAAATAAACGCCAAAACCGACGTTTTCTCTGTCGCACACAGCCTTAATCGGAGCAAAGCCGTTTTCCCAGCGCTTATTAAAGCCCCAGAATTCGCCCTTTTCAGCGCACCAGCTCTGACTTGTGTCAACAAAAGAAAACACAGTCGGCATATCTGGAGCGTTAAGATTCTTAAGTGATTTTTCTGCAATTGCGGCTACGTCCTCGCCGACAGCTTTCTTCGGTGCGTCTGTGTTAACGCAGTTGATACGTAGGGGAGAGGGAAGACTGATGAAATCGATGTATTCGTAAAAGGCTTTCTTCATCGCCTGCATAGTGTTATCGCTGCCGCCGCCCATAACGGTTACGGGACACTTGAAATCCTTGCCGACGTTCTTGCCGAGATAGTATCTTATCTGACCTGCGCCGTGGATGATTTTGCAGTCAACGGACGGACTTTCACATCCGAAAAACAGGCTGTCAATATAAAACGGCTGACCGAGTGAGGTTACAAAATCAGCGCCTTCCTTGTGCGTAGTCGGGTCAATTCCGAAATGCGTTTTGGAATTGACAATTCCGATGTTTTCAAGAAATACGCGGTCAATAACCTTGTCATTATTCTGGCTTATGCTGACCTGCTTGCAAATCGAATTGCCGTCCTCGTGCACCCAGTATTCAAGCGTTACAGTGGTGCCTAAATCCTCAGCAAAGACGAACTTAAGCTTTTTGTTTTCCTCGCTGCTGTGAACTACGGGAAGTCCCTTCGAGGACACCTCGGTGCCGTCGGTGAAGAACACGACAAATTCACATCCGTTGCCGTCGGGAACAAAGCTCATATCAGAGTATTTGTTCATTATCTGGCTTGCATAAAAGTTGTCGTTTGTGATTTTAAACTCACGTTTTAATCTGTTGCTTTCAAGTTTGAACATAATTTTTTACTCCGTTTTTCTCCAGCAAAAGGCTCAAGGAGTGACCTGCGGTCACAAGGCTCAAGCCTCAAGGGAGATGGTGGGCTACGCCCACACCTGTTTATAATCTGTTTATCATAGCTGATAACATTTTTTGAATTTCATCACATAGATTTAAAGCTTTTTCAGTTTGACTTTTATCAAGATAGTTGATTCTTTGAGCAAGAATAATCTGTGTTTCAAGCTCGGATAAAGAACCGCGGGCTATAGACAGAAAGTGAAGATATTCACTTTTTGAACTTCTGCTATGCCCTTCGGCAATATTTGAGGGTATTGAAATTGCGGCACGCCTCATTTGGTCAGACAGGACATATTTTTCATCATTTGGTAACTTTTGTACTAATTCGTATACTTGCTCGGCAAGCTCCATACTCTTTTGCCAAACAATTAATTCTTTAAAGCTTTGATATGCCATACGTTACACCTGACACCTCGTAGCCGCAGGCTACTCCTTGAGCCTTGAGCCAACGGCGCTCTTAAATTGATTAATTCTTCAATACGAAAGGGTGTGGGCATCGCCCGCCCGACACCTCATAGCCGCAGGCTACTCCTTGAGCCTTGAGCCTTGCGCCAACGGCGCTCTTAAATTGATTAATTCTTTCAATACGAAAGGGTGTGGGCATCGCCCGCCCGACACCTCGTAGCCGCAGGCTACTCCTTGAGCCTTGAGCCTTGCGCCAACGGCGCTCCTAAATTGATTAATT
>JAFWKC010000082.1 GCA_017514345.1 Eubacterium sp. | reverse complement strand
TGTAAGGCAGATGCTCTCCCAGCTGAGCTATGCTCCCATATGTCGCTCTTAGCGACGGCTTATATAATACAATAATATTAATTAAAAGTCAACACTTTTTTTGATTTTTTTAATTATTTGTTGACGACTCGATTAACTTCCTTATGTCATCAGAAGTGAATACGTACTTCTTGTTGCAAAAATGACATTCCACCTCTGTATCCTCGTCAGAATCAGCCATTTCCAGAAGATTTTGTATACCCGTTCCAAGCAGAGCGCTCTCTACCCTCTCTTTTGAACAGTTGCATTTATACTTTGTATTGCTTTCATCAAGCTTATCTATATCAAGCCCCTGCATAGCCTTACGTGCAATTTCATCTGCAGTCATTCCATTTTCGAGCATTTCGGTAACTGATGGAATAGTTTTGACGTTGTTTTCTATTATGTCAATCACTTCGTCGCTGCAGCCTGGAAGAAGCTGAATAATATAACCTCCAGCATGCTTAACTGATAAATCAGGATTTACAAGCACGCCGAGGGCGCAGACGGAGGGCGTCTGCTCGCTTGATGCAAAGTAATTTGTAATATCCTCTGCAATTTCTCCGCTGATTATCGGAGTCTGACCTACATAAGGCTCTTTCATTCCAATATCTTTAATAACGTAAAGCTGACCGTCAGTACCTACGGCTCCTCTAACGTCAAGCTTTCCCTGTGAATTAAGAGGAATTTCTACTACTGGATTTTGAACGTACGCTCTTGGGTTACCCTCAGAGTCAGAAACTGCAATTAAATCACCAGCTGGACCTCCGCCGTTCATTCGTAGAGTAATGCTATCCTCTTTTCCTTTTAGCATATCGCCCATCATAGATGCCGCCGTTGTAAGTCTGCCGATAGCAGCGGTAACAGTTGCTGAGGTCTTGTGGATTTGCTCTAATTCTGAAATAATATCTGTGCTGTCAGTAGCAATAACAAATGCGCTGCCGTCAGTCATAATATATCTAACAATTTTACCCATTATTACTTTCCTTTCTGCATACAAAGTAGATTCTTTCGCTGTCCTCCCGCGGCTCTTCTTCTGTCAGCTCATGATATACGCCGATTATCTCAAAGCCTGTATAAATCAGCGATTCTTTTAAATCGTCTGTTTTATATGCGCGTTCTTTTATGTTCTCGCTGAATCTGTCGTAGTTTTTGCCGTTAAACACAAAGAAATCAAGAAAAATCTCGACTATATCATTTTCATGATAGTTGTTGTCCCACGCAAGGAAAAATTCTTCTTCGTCATAAACGAACGTATTATCAAATAGCACTTGACGGTGCTTATACGGTGTATTAACGTCAAAAACGAATACGCCGCCGTCGTTAAGCGATTTATAAACGCATTCAAAGCATCTGATTACGTCGTTAAAATCAATAAGATGGTTGATTGCATCAAGTGAACAAATACAGTTATCAACCTTTTCTGTAAGCTCAAAATCGGTCATATCGCCTTTAATAAGCAAAAGGTTATCAATTCCCTTTCCTGCAGCAACAGTCAGCATTTCGTCTGATAAGTCAATACCGATTACGTTATATCCCTTTTCTGCAAGATAAGCTGAAACGCTTCCGGTTCCGCACGCAAGGTCAAGAACGGTGCTGTTACCCGCAGAATACCGTGAAAAAAAGTTAGAAATGTATTCACTTCTAACTTTATAATCAACATTTTCAGTTAAGCTGTCATAGAACTGTGCAAATGAATTATAGCTGCTCATTATCATCCTTTTGAATTCTTTCAAAAATCTTATCGTAACCGTCGCAACCGTACTGAAGTGAACGGTTGACTCTGCTTATAGTAGCTGTTGATGCTCCAGTTTCGTTAACTATATCGGTGTAAACCTTCTTTTCGGACAGCATTTTTGCTACTGCAATACGCTGTGAGAGCGTCTGTAGCTCCTGAACAGTACATAAATCTTCAAAAAAATCATAACATTCCTGCTTGTTTTCGAGAGCTAAAATTGCTTCAAACAGAAATTCTACGTTCTTATTATTTAATAATTTGTCCTGCATTTGTGTTCCTCCGACATGTGATAATAGTATTTTAACACATTAAAGCGTGATTGTAAAGAAAAAATCTCCGAAAAATTCGGAGATTTATAATTTACTCATTATTCTTCGACAAGCTTGCTGTAAATGTCGAAACAATCAAAGGTTGAAAAATAGTCCTTCGGAGTTTCTGCCCTTCTGATAAGCTGCACGTCGCCATTTTCCTTAAGCAGAAGCTCCGCGCTCTTTAACTTGCCGTTATAGTTATATCCCATCGAAAAGCCGTGTGCGCCTGCGTCGTGGATGTATATGATATCGCCGAGCTCAATTTTTGGTAATTTACGGTCGATAGCAAATTTATCGCAGTTTTCACAAAGCGAGCCAGTAACGTCATAAGTATTATCGCAAGGCTCGTTTTCTTTGCCGAGTACTGTAATATGATGATATGCGCCGTAAATTGCAGGACGCATAAGGTTTACTGCACAGGCGTCAACGCCAACGTATTCCTTGTGAGTGTGCTTTTCGTTAATTACAGTAGTAACGAGTGCGCCGTAAGGACCCATCATATATCTTCCGAGCTCAGTACAAAGCGAAACGTCACCGAGTCCGTTTGGTACAAGCACCTCGTCAAATACCTTATGTACGCCCTCGCCAATCTTTGCAATATCGTTAGGAACTCCATCAGGAGTATAAGGAATACCTACGCCACCAGAAAGGTTAATAAAGCTGATTTTTACGCCAGTCTTATCCTTGATTTCTACAGCCAGCTCAAATAATACCTTAGCAAGCTCAGGATAATATTCATTAGTAACGGTATTGCTTGCAAGAAATGCGTGTAAGCCAAATTCTTCAACACCCTTTTGCTTCATTAAGGTATAAGCTTCAAAAATCTGTTCCTTTGTCATACCGTATTTAGCGTCACCAGGGTTGTCCATAATTCCGTTTGTAAGAACAAATACACCGCCTGGATTATAACGGCAGCTCATTTTTCGTGGTAATTTGCCGCAAGCCTTTTCTACCATTTCAATATGAGTAATATCATCAAGATTGATTATGCCGCCGAGGTCGTTACACATTTTAAATTCATCAATCGGTGTATCGTTTGACGAAAACATTATATCGTCGCCGACAGCGCCGATAGCCTTTGCAAGCATAAGCTCAGTCTTTGAAGAGCAGTCGCAACCGCAGCCGTATTCCTGCAAAATCTAAATTAAAAATGGATTTGGAGTGGCCTTAACTGCAAAATATTCTTTAAAGCCCTTGTTCCAGCTAAAAGCGTCAACAAGTGCTTTTACGTTAGCTCTGATTCCTTTTTCATCGTAGATGTGAAAAGGCGTTGGGTACGTTTTGATTATTTCCTGTGCCTTTTCTTTAGTTAAAAATGGGGTTTTAGCCATTAATTTGTCCTCCGTTATTTAATAGCCTGTTCAATTAAACTTTTGATTTTGTCAGCACCTTCGCCATTTTGAGAAGAAAATGGAATAATCGGTACGTCGCCTGCAAATGCAAGCTCCTTTTTTGACTCCTCAAGCCTGCGCCTGTACTCTTTGACCTTGAGCTTGTCGCTTTTGGTCATAACTATAATGAAAGGAATTTCCATCTGCTTCATAAATTCAATCATTCCGACGTCATCAGCCGTTGGTTTATGCCGCATATCAACAAGCTGAACGACAAGCCGAAGATTTCTTTCACTCTGAAAATAACCTTCCATAAGCTCTGCAAAACGCTCTTTTTCCTGTTTGCTGATTTTGGCGTAGCCATATCCAGGCAAATCAACAAATTTTGCACCGTCAACGTCATAAAAGTTGATGGTTATTGTTTTTCCAGGAACAGAGCTGACTCTTGCAAGCTGTTTTCTGTTAAATAATTTGTTTAGAAGTGAGCTTTTTCCGACGTTAGAACGCCCAGCAAAAGCAACTTCTGGTGCATCAGACTTCGGCAGCTGCGATGATATACCGTATGCCTGTTCAAATTTTGCGTTGTTATAATTCATATAATTGCGCCCTGTGAGTTAGGTGTTGACGTGTCAACGTTATATGTAATGCTGTTAATTGATTTGCTATCAGGCAGTCTTGTGAGTGCATAAGGAATAAGCTCGTCAAAGGTAGAAACAGAGATAAAGTTGACTGTACTTTTCACTTCCTTACTTATTTCATCAAGGTCTTTTACGTTGCTTTCGGGGATAATAACCGTGTCACAGCCTGCTTTATATGCCGCCATTGACTTTTCCTTAAGTCCGCCAATTGCAAGCGCGTTACCTTTAAGCGAAATTTCGCCAGTCATTGCAACGTTTGCTTTGATAGAAATACCAGTAAGCTCGCTGAGTAAAGCCGTTGTGATAGCAAGACCTGCAGAAGGTCCGTCCTTTGGGATTGCAGCCTCGGGAGCATGAATATGAATATCCTTCGTCTTGTAAAAATCACCGTCAACGCCGTAAACATCTGCCTTAGAACGAATATATGATACAGCAGTTTTTGCGCTTTCCTGCATCACGTCGCCGAGATTACCAGTAAGAACGATTTTGCCCGTGCCGTCAAGAGCAGAAATTTCAATAGGTAGCATTGTACCGCCGACCTGTGTCCAGGCAAGACCGTTAACAACGCCAACCTGGTCACTTTTGCTGACAATATCCTTGGTATATTTTTCAGCACCTAAGTAATTAGAAATGTTCTTTTCGCTGATTTTTACCGTCTTTTTGCCGTTTTCAAGCTCAACGGTTGCTTTTCTGCAGAGAGTTGCTATATTCTTTTCAAGGTTACGGACGCCTGCTTCTCTTGTATAGCTATCTATAATCTTATAAATAGCGTCGTCAGTAATCTTGAATTCTTTAGAATTAAGCGAATGCTTGAGCATCTCTTTTTTAACAAGGTGCTTTTTAGCAATATTGAACTTTTCCTCAACTGTATATGAATTAAGCTCAATAACCTCCATTCTGTCATATAGAGGAGCAGAAATGGTCGACGTATCATTTGCCGTTGTAATGAACAGCACCCTGCTCAAATCAACTGGAAAATCGATATAGTGGTCAGTAAAGCTGCTATTTTGCTCTGGGTCGAGCGCTTCAAGGAGCGCAGATGACGGGTCGCCCTTAAAATCCGAGCCAACCTTGTCAATTTCATCAAGCAAAATAATCGGATTCATTGTTCCGCTTTTTATAACTGCGTCTATAATTCGACCAGTCATAGCGCCTATATACGTTTTACGGTGGCCGCGTATTTCTGCTTCATCGTGAATACCGCCGAGTGCAACTCGAACGTATTTTCTGTTCATCGACTTAGCAAGCGATTTTACAATGCTTGTTTTGCCGACTCCAGGAGGACCGTAAAGACAAAGAATCTGACCGTTAAAGTCAGGGTTACGCTTGAATACTGCAAGGCTTTCAACAATTCTGTCCTTTACCTTATCAAGACCATAGTGGTCCTTATCAAGAATTTTTCGCGCCTTTTCAAGATTTATACTGTCTTTTGTATACTTGCCAAAAGGGATTTCAAGACATTTATCAAGATAATTCCTAACAACGGTACCCTCGTGAGAGCCGCTCGGCATTTTCATAAGCTTATCGCATTCCTTGATGAGCTTTTCTTTTATATCATCGCTGCATTTAAGCTCGTTAATTCTCGTCTTGTATTCATCAGCCTCTTCAACTGGGTTATCTGTATCGCCAAGCTCGTCAGAAATAACGCGCATTTCCTCGCGAAGATAGTATTCACGTTGATTCTTGTCGATTTCCTTTTGAACCTTCTGCTGAATTTCAGCTTCAATAGAAAGGGTTTCGTTTTCCTTTTTGAGAAGCGCAAGGACCATACCTATACGCTTTGATCCCGAGTATTCTTCAAGTATTTTTTGCTTATCAGTATAGTCAAAAAAGGAATTAGCGCAAATGAAGTCAGAAAGCTCGTTAATATCGTTAAGTGAAATTATTTTAGAAATAACCTCGTTTGATATTTTGCTGAAATTAGCAGCATAATGCTCAAATTCATTCTTTACAGCGCGTGAATATGCAACGTCCTTCGGTGAAAGAGGATTGATTTTCTCTTCATACACGTCGGCAACGCCAACAAGAAACGGCTTTTCCTGTATAAGAGTTACTATGCTTGCTCTTTGAAGTCCCTCTACTACTACTCGAAGATTAGAAGAGTTAGGAAGCCGCACAAGCTGTTTAATTTCGCAGATAACGCCGATTTCATAAATATCGTCAAGCTTCGGATTGTCAACAGACGCATCGCGCTGAGCTACGAGCATAATCTTTTGATTTTTATTCATAGCATATTTGAGCGCAGCAATACTCTTCTTCCGACCAACGTCAAAATGAAGCGTCATCTTCGGAAAAAGGACGAGTCCGCGAAGCGGTATAACTGGAATTTCAATAAAATCGGTTAAATCAATCATTTGTTCCATAATAACCTCTGAATTTATAATATTTGCTATTATATAATAATTTTAAAAATAATGCAAGTGGTTAATTTTGAATAAAAAAAACCGCCGCGATTGCGGCGGAATATATATTTGTTACATTTCTTCGCAGTAATCGAAGATATCTACAGGAAGGTCTTCCTTATCACAGCTGATTGTGAAGTAGAAGTTTACGTCAGACGATTCGCTGAGATTTGAAAGCATCTCAAAAAATTGAGGAAGCTCGCTGTAATCTCTGCCTACAATCTTGAATGTAGCGTCAACAAGAATGTCTGTAACGTCGTAGTTGCCTGCACAAATACCTGCAAGGAAGCCGTAAAAAGCTTTGTGTCCTCTGATTGCATATGTATCGGTTTCTAAAAGTCTTGCTTTTGAAGATACGTCATAAGTGAGCTTTGGTTCGTTTTCTACACAAACAACGTTGCCGTCTGAATTTTCGACACAGTTGTTTACAAGCTCAATAAGTCTTTTTGTCTTTCCAGCACCTTTATTACCGATAATAAGTTTTATCATTATAATTTCCTCCTAATGGATGTTTACTGTTCAAGTATATATTATCATATACCAAGTCTATTTTCAAGACTTTTCTTTTCACTTTCGTATCCAGGCTTGCCAAGAAGTGCAAACATATTCTTTTTATAGCTTTCTACTCCTGGCTGATCGAACGGATTAACACCCAATATATAGCCAGAAACGGCGCAAGCCTTCTCAAAGAAGTATATAAGGTATCCGATGTTATCCTCGTCAATAGCATCAACGTCGATGATAAGATTGCCAACGCCGCCGTCAGTGTGAGCAAGAAGCGTTCCAAGACGGGCTCTGTCGTTAACGTAGCTGAGCTTTTCACCAGCAAGGAAATTAAGTCCGTCTATATTCCCCTCCTGTTCGTCGATAACGTAATCAGTAACAGGATTGGTAAAGTTAACTACCGTTTCAAACATAAGCTCAGCGCCAGATTCCTGTATATACTGACCGAGCGAATGAAGGTCAGTAGAAAATACGCACGACGTCGGGAAAAGACCCTTGCCGTTTTTGCCCTCGCTTTCGCCGAAAAGCTGCTTTAACCATTCGTTAAACATAGTCATACACGGCTCGTACGAAATAAAGCATTCAAGCTTTTTGCCTTTGTTATATAGACAGTTCCTGATAATTGCATATTTAAGACACGCATTCTCATCAGGCTCAAGGCTGTTAAAGTCGCCTTGTGCTTTCTTCGCGCCAAGCATAAGCTTATCAATGTCAATTCCTGCTGCAGCGATAGGAAGAAGTCCTACGGCTGTAAGAACTGAATATCTGCCTCCGACGTCATCAGGAACTACAAAGGTTTCGTAACCCTCAGCATCAGCAAGGCTCTTTAACGTGCCTTTTGCTTTATCTGTAGTGCAGAAAATGCGCTTTGCAGCTTCTTCCTTGGAATACTTGCTATTTACAAGCTCTCTGAAAACTCTGAAAGCTATAGCGGGCTCGGTAGTCGTGCCGCTTTTAGAAATAACGTTAACGCAAATATCCTTACCCTCGCAAAGAGCAACTGTATCGTTAAGCGCCTGCGGGCTGATAGAATTACCGATAAAGAATATCTGCGGCGTATCCTTAGTAAGAAGATTGTAATTTGATGACTTAAGTGCTTCGATAACTGCGCGAGCGCCGAGATAAGAGCCGCCAATGCCGATTACAACAAGAACGTCGGCGTTATTTTTGATAAACTCAGCAGATTTCTTAATTCTTTCAAATTCTTCCTTGTCATAGTCAGTAGGAAGCGTAAGCCAACCAAGAAAATCACTACCCTCGCCCGTTTTGTTAACAAGCTTATTCATAGCATCTTTTGCTTGAGGAATAAGCGAATTTACGTCATCCTCAGTAACGATGCTATTGATATATTTTGAATTGAGCTTAATCATATATAAACCTCTTGAATAAATTTTTATATATAATACATCATCTTTACATAAAAATCAATAACTAATTAAATATTTTCAATAATGCTCACAAATATCGATTTTAAGCTGATTTTTGATATGTCGTTTGGTGAAACGAGCTTAATTTCTCCTATTTTGCTGTCGCCGTTTTTCATTGTTATTTTTCCGAGAGTGTCGCCTTTTGACACGGGAGCTGTGACTTTTGAAGTAATGATATACTTGTATTTAATCTCATTACCGTTACCCTTTTTAACGAGGAAGCTGTCATTATGAATTGGTTTTGGCGTAACCTCCTTGAATACGCCGCCTGCTACCTTCACGGATTTAATCTTATTTGTATCAATATTCGGTTTAATCAGTTCATATTCTGTAAATCCTTTTTCAAGTAGTAACGACGCTGTTTCAAAGCGTTTTTCACTTGTTTCACTTCCTAATACAACAGCAACAAGATTCATATTCTCTCGTCTTGCAGTTGCCGAAATACAAAAGCCAGCATTAGATGTTGTTCCAGTTTTCAGTCCAGTAATTCCTTCGTATGAATTAATCATTTTGTTGGTATTATTCAGCTCAGTTGTGCCGTTTCTAAGTGAATCAAGCCATATTGTCGTGTAGTTTTCTACAAGCTTATGCTTCATAACCTCGCGCGAAATCAGCGCTAAATCATAGGAGCAGGAGTAATGGTTTGAAGCAGTATCGTCAAGACCGTTACAGTTTTCAAAATTTGTGTCGTTGCATCCAAGGCTTTTCGCTCTGTCATTCATCATTTTTACAAATCCAGCCGACGTTCCGCCAACATACTCGCCAAGAGCTGTACAGGCATCGTTAGCGCTTGCGATAATAACGGCTTTTAATAGCTCGTCGACCGTCATTACCTCGCCGACCTCAAGCCATATCTGTGAACCGCCCATTTTAACCGCTTCCTGCGATGCTTTTACCTTATCCTGAAGCGAAATCTGGTGATTATCAATCGCTTCAAGAACAAGCAGTATTGTCATTATTTTTGTAACAGAAGCTGGTGAAAGGTGCTCTTTTTCATTTTTAGCGTATATTACGTCGCCAGTATCAAGACACATAAGGACAGCTGATTTTGCTTCAATAAGGCTCTCAAAGTCTTTATTTTCTTCAGCTAATGCAGCTACTGGTATGTATAATAACAAGGTTAAAGCAGTAAAAAATGATATAATTTTCTTCATAATCATCACCATCTATTAATATTCACAAAATGTTGTAATAATGATATAAATTTGTTATAATATACAAAATATTCTTTGAGGTTATTATATGAAAGCGGCTTTTTACACTCTTGGTTGCAAGGTTAACCAGTACGAAACTGAATATATGGCTGAGCTTTTGTCAAAATCTGGCTTTGAAATAGTCGAAGCGGATAACGAAGCTGATTATTATATTATTAACTCCTGTACTGTTACTGCTACTGCTGACCAGAAAACAAGACAAAACGTCAGAAAATTTAAAAGAAAGCATCCGAATTCAACCGTAATTCTGACAGGCTGTATGCCGCAGGCGTTTCCCGATAAAGCAAAAGAGCTTTACGAAGCGGATATTGTTATCTCGAACAAGAGTAACGGCGAGATACTCGAATATATCAATTCTTACAATATTGAAAAGAAAAGAATTATAAACATTGAAGAGCATAAAAGCGGCGACGAGTTTTCAAAATGTGAAATAGAGCATTTTTCAGAGCGCATAAGAGCGTTTGTTAAGATAGAGGACGGCTGCGACAGATTTTGTTCGTATTGCATAATTCCAAAAGCAAGAGGACGCGTGCGCTCAAAGGACCCGAAGGATTTAAAGAAAGAAATCACTCTTCTTGGTGAAAACGGTATTCGCGAGATTGTTCTTGTCGGTATAAATTTATCGGCGTACGGAAAAGGCTCTGATTATAATATTGTAGACGCAGTTAAGATATGCGCTAAGGATGATAATATACTTCGAGTTCGCCTTGGCTCCCTCGAGCCAGACCATATTACAGACGATATTATTAACGGTCTTGCTAAAGTTAAAAAGTTCTGTCCTCAGTTTCACATCTCGCTTCAGAGCGGCTGCAATAAAACGCTGAAAAATATGAACAGGCATTATACTGCCGAAGAATACAAAGAGCTTTGCGACAAGCTTAAAGCAACCTTTGACGATTGTACAATTACAACAGACGTTATGGTTGGCTTTAACGACGAAACTGACGCTGATTTTGAGGACTCCTGCAAATTTGTAAAAGATATAGGCTTTCAGAAGGTCCATACCTTCCCCTACTCTGAAAGACAAGGAACAAATGCTTCCAAGAAGGGCGACAACGTACCAAAAAAGGTTAAGGAACAGCGAGCAGAAGCTATGATTCAGCTTGCTGATAATCTCAGAAACGAATATATGAGCACGTTAATCGGCAAAACTGTTTGCGTACTGTTTGAAAGCGCTGACGGCAACATTTACCGTGGATATACGATGAACTATATTCCAGTTTCTGTAATAGCTGATGAAAACTTAATCGGCAAGGAGCTTGATGTTGAAGTAATAGATTACGATAGAGATAAAGACCTGCTCATTTCATCACTTTAAGCATATTATCAACTTCTTTTTTGCACCTTTCATCTTCAAGACAGCCGTATGAAAATACGTAATATCCTTTTATTTCACCAATTTTTGTGACGTATTCAATTTGACGCGCAATAATATTATTGTTATTTACAAATTCATTAATATTGCTTTTGTTTTCCTGTGCGGCATATTTATCTGGAAGGCCTGCTTTATATAGTGGTAAGCCGATATATAATTCCTTTTCAGTAATACTAACCCACTTTTTAACTGTAAACATAAAAGGCTGGTATACGTTTTTAAAACCGAAATACACCTGAGGACATATATAATCGCAGTACCCCTCCTCTTTTGCCCACCTTGTAACGTCAGCGTATAAATTGTTATAGTCCTCTTTGATGTTTGCCGCAGGACTTATACCGAATTGGACGTCTGGATTAATTGATTTTATGGCTTTATAAACCTTTTTAATCATATTGCTTACTTTTTCACGTCTGAAATCAGCAAGCGATAATTTGCCTTTATACTTTTTATAGTTTGTTTTATCAATTTCTTTGTCCTTTGTCGGATAGAAGTAATCGTCGAAGTGAATAGCGTCAATACTATACGACGATACTATTTCCTTTACACCGTTTACAATCAGATTAATAACGTCGTCACTTGCTGGATTAAAGAATATTCCTGATTTTGATACATATACGTTATTCTTCTTTTTACCCTTATACCACTTTTTTGCGATGTTTTTGCCGCTGAGCTTATTAATATCGCTGCCATTACTTATTCTGTACGGATTTATCCACGCTTCTATTTTTAAATCAAGTGATTTTGCAGTTTCGCACATAATTAGTAAGGGGTCGTATTCAATTTCATCGCCCTGCTTTTCTGTGATATATTCGCTTGTTGGAAAGTATTTTGATTTATAAAATGCGTCGGCAAACGGTCTTATCTGTACGGTTACGGTATTAAAACCCATACGTTTCACTTTTTTAAAAGCATTTTTAATCGACTTTTTTAAATCGTTTTCACTTTTTCTTTTAATCATTATTGAAAGCTCATAATATGTAAACCAAACGGCTTTAACGTATGTTTTATCTTCCTTTTTTACGACAGCATTAGTAGTTGTTGTAACTTCAATGGGTTCCTGATATGAGCAGGCGGTATACAATAATGATATTGAAATAATAAGAATTATTATTCTTTTCGTACTTGAACACTTCCTTTAAGTGTAGTATCATATAGATGAGGTGTAATTATGGAATACAGATTAGGAAATTACAAAAAAATCAAATCAAGCGGTGATACAGTCGAGCTTATTTGTCCTAAATGCAACGAAAAGGTAAATATGGGCGTTTTTTCTAACGGTGAAACAAGGCTTACAAGCGAGCTGCCGTTTTTTACTAACGGCGAAGTATATTTTCTTGTTTGTCCTTCCTGCGCTAACGTGTTCGGCGTCGATGAAACAAAGGGAAAGACCTTTAAAAAGGGAGAAAAGCTTGCAATCGGAAATTTTGATTTAAAGGAACTTGATAAATTTGAAGCTTGAATTCATATTAACGTATTTTGTTGTATTTAACGTTATTGGCTGCTTAATTAACATAGCTGATAAGTGGCTTGCGAAGCACGATAAGTGGAGAATACGCGAAAGCACGCTGTGGAGCGTAGCAATTCTCGGCGGCGCTCCATTGAGCTACATAACGATGAAGCTTATACGTCATAAAACGCGTCACAAAAGCTTTATGATTGGTATGCCTATTTTGGCAATAGTTGATATCGTCGTGCTCATTTATTCGTTACTATATCTTATATGAGGTGAAAGTATGAAAAAATTACTTTGTATTTTAATTGCTGTAATATTAACGGTGTTTGTTTTCTCATCCTGTCAGAAGCAAAATACCGAAAAGACCACAAATACTGAAACTACTACAGTAGCAATATCAAACAAGGATATTAAAAACGGTATACTTAAAGGTGAGGTTTACACTAACAAGTCGCTTGGAATAAAGCTTTACTGTCCAGAGGGATACAACGTTCAATCCTTCGGTGACCTTGATTTATCTCCCGATAATCTTGACGTACCGAATTACGATTATTATCTTGTTAATAAAGAAGATAAGATGAAAACCGTTGCTATCACGGTTGAATCAGCAAACAAAATCGCATCAATTGACGATTGGATAAAAAGCACAAATTCTACTGAAAAGAACGAGGACGCTACTATTGGCAACCGTGTTTATGCTTCTGTCAATGAATTTAACGAGGACGTGAATGTCGTTACGTTTGCAACGTACGAAAACGGTATGATTGCAAAAATCACGTTTGAAAAATTCACATATGATGAAGCGATAAAGTTTATTCAGGATAATTTTGAAACAAAATAACAGTACGGCAGGCATAACGCCTGCCGTTAATTAATATATTTCCTTAATTTAGCTAATATTCTTTTTTCTCTTCTTGAAATCTGAACTTGCGAAAGGCCAAGTAGCTTTGCAGTTTCGGACTGCGTTTTTTCCTTAAAATAACGCTGATAAATAATATATCTGTCCTCTACGCTCAGCTTTGACGAAGCTTCGTGAATAATAAGCCTGTTAAAAACTATGTCGCTGTTGTCTGTCGGAACGTCGATATCTTTGTTTTCGTCCTCATAAAAATCGCTTAGCGACTGCACAGGAGTTAGTATTTCAAGTATCTCAGTCAAATCCTCTTTACTAATACCAGTTATTTCGGACAGTTCACTTAACGTAGGCTCGCGAAAGTGTTTTACTGCAAACGCTTCGCGCGCTTTTTGTACTATTAACGATTTCTCTTTTAATGATCTTGATACCTTTATTGCGCCGCCATCTCGAAACTGGCGTTTTATTTCTCCAAGAATTACGGGAACGGCATAAGTAGAAAACGCAAATCCCCTGCTCTCGTCAAAATTATCGACTGCTTTTATCAGACCGACGCATCCAGACTGATATAAGTCATCATATTCAATTCCTCGGTTAACAAATCGCTTTACAAGCGAATGAACAAGACCGAGGTTATCTTTTATTATATCTTCCCTGTTTACCATCTTGATTTTCCGAATATCCGTTTTGTAAGCGTTACTGTAGTACCCTTATCTTTCTTTGATACAACCTTTACCCTGTCGCAAAATGACTG
>JAFWKC010000006.1 GCA_017514345.1 Eubacterium sp. | reverse complement strand
TACTATGTTTAATCCAGATTTAAAGAAAATGCTTGGTAATGTCAGCAGCCGTTACAGTCTTGTTATCGGAACGGCTAAAAGAGCAAGAGAAATAAGAGATGAGGCTATCGAGCGTGAGGAGCATATCGAGGAAAAAACCGTTTCTACTGCTATTGACGAGATTTGCAACGGCAAATATATCGTACAGGAGCCTAACGAGCTTAAGGAATCATAATGAAAAATAAGGTTGCAAAAGTTGCTGTTGACGGCACCTTTTTCAGCTTTGACACCGATTACAGCTACGTTATCCCAGCTGAGCTACAGAATGCTGCACAGATTTGTTCCTACGTCAAGGTGCCTTTTGGAAGCGGAAACAGGCTGAGAAACGGAATAATTGTTTCTTTTGAAGACTTTTCTGCTGATAAACTGAAATGCATTAACAGCGTTGAAGATAAGGTACTCAGCGAAGAAATGGTAAGCCTTGCGCTTTGGCTCAAGGACAGATGCTTTTGTACGACTTACGATTGTCTGAAGCAGATGCTTCCTCGCGGATTTGGGAAAATCAGAGGAAAAAGCGAACGTATGGTACGCCTCGTTGATTATAATGAGGATATCTTGCTAAGCGTTACGCCAAAGCAGCGTATTGTTTGCGAGCTGCTTTTAGACGTTGGAAGTGCTTCTTCTAACGAAGTATGCGAGTTTTGCAGCGTTGGAATTACCGTGCTTAAGAATCTTGAAAAGCAAGGGATAATTGAATTCTATAAGCGAGAAATTCTCAGAAATCCGTACGCTGAAGTAACTGAAGGCGAAATGACGTCGATAGAGCTTTCTGAAGAGCAGAATAGTGCATTTCAGACCTATTCATCAATGATGAATTCTAACGGTGGAACGGGCTTGTTATTTGGCGTTACTGGAAGCGGAAAGACTCAGGTTTATCTGAAGCTGATTGACGGAGCCGTATCTAACGGCGGCGACGTTATCGTACTTGTACCAGAAATTTCGCTTACCCCTCAGACGCTTAACATATTCCATAAAAGGTATGGCAGTAAGTGCGCTGTAATTCATAGCGGTCTTTCAATTGGCGAGAGAAACGATGAATACAAGCGCGCCGACAGGGGAGAAGCAAAAATCATTATCGGTACACGCTCTGCTATTTTTGCTCCAGTTCATAACTTAAAACTGATAATTATGGACGAGGAACAGGAACATACTTACAAGTCAGAGCGAACTCCGCGATATGATACTAAGGATGTTGCGCGTTTCCGTGCAGGATACAATAAAGCGCTTTTTCTGATGACATCCGCAACACCGAGTGTAGAGAGCTATTCTAATGCTAAAAAGGGCAAATATGAGCTTTGCGAGCTTTCTGAACGATATGGCGACGCTGTACTTCCTGAGGTTATAACAGTTGATATGAAGCGTGAGATGAAGCTCGGCTCAAAATCACCGATTTCATCAACGTTAAAGGATTTGATAACGCAAAACCTTGAGGATAAAAAACAGACGATTCTGCTTATTAACAGGCGCGGTTACAATACTTTTATTGCCTGTAATGAGTGCGGTCACGTCGTAACTTGTCCTAACTGTTCAATTTCGCTGACTTATCATAGCTTCAATAACAGACTTGTATGTCATTACTGCGGTTATTCAAAGGCGCT
>JAFWKC010000005.1 GCA_017514345.1 Eubacterium sp. | reverse complement strand
GCTTAACGAGGAAGCAAGCATTCTTATAAGCGAGGGTTGCACGCATCACAGACAATGCGAGGATATCGGCACGGTAAAATTACCGAAATGGCTCACTCAGCGCACAGGTAAATATTTCAATTTTGAGTTTACATCAGGTCACGGATTTCCTGACGATTTGAGCAAATATGACCTTATTATTCACTGCGGCGCGTGTATGCTCGGTGACAAAGAGGTTGCTTCACGAATGGAAAAGGCTAAGGCGCAAGGAATACCGATAACAAACTACGGTACTGTAATTGCTCACATCAACGGCATACTTGAACGAAGCACAGAAATCATATACAAATAAGAAAAACCCAAGGCTTTTCAGCCTTGGGTCATTTTTAATATTACTCAGTAAACGTGCAGTACATAAAGTACTTGTAACCAAGCGGGTTAGAGAAGAAGCCTTTTACGTTCTTGCTGAGCATATACATATCTGTGTAATAGTAGATAGGTGTAAGACAGCCAGATTCCATAAGCATATCTTCTGCAACGTGCATCATAGCATAACGTTTAGTGTCATCTGTGCATGACTTGATTGTTGAGATGAGAACGTCATATGTTTCAGCCCATGTGCCGTTTTCTACCTTAACGTCGTAACCGTATTCAGAAAGGTCAAGGCTGTAAGCCTTAACGTCCTTGTGGTCGCCCTTACCGAACTGAACGTCGTTGTTACCAGAAGCGGTTGTCCACATATCAAGGAATGAAATCGGGTCATTGTAGTCAGCAAGCCAGCCGTTGCGAGCAAGTGAATAGTTACCGTCCTTACGTGTGTTAAGGAAGGTTGCCCACTCCTGATTTTCCATGCTGATTTCGATACCAACGTTTGCAAGAGTTGACTGGATATATTCACCGATAGCCTTGTGAGTTTCGTCTGTATTATAGAGATAAGTCATCTTCGGGAAGTTTGTGAACTTCTGAGACGCCTCATCGTAATCATAATACTTCTTAAGTGTTTCGATAGCTGAATCAAAGTTTGACTTTACAGCATCAGCAGATGCGTCAAAGTAACCGTCAAATTCTGTGCTAACACCTGTGTTCTTGTAGAACTCAGTCTTGCCGTCAGCATCTGTAAGTCCCATAGCTACGAATGACGAAGCAGGAACCTGACCGCCCTGTGCAATCTGTTCAACGATGTAGTTTCTGTCAATAAGAAGAGAAACTGCTTTTCTGATTTCAGCCTTTGCGCTTTCAGCCTCAGCACCTGTAAGCTTGGAGTCAGCAGGAAGAATCTGCTCGTTAATGTTCCAGCATACATAGTATGTGCCAAGCTGTCCCTTTGTGAAGAATTCATCTGGATATTCCTGCTTTAATGAAGCGATTTCATTAGTAGGAATAGAGCTGATAAGATTCCATTCACCGTTCTTGAAGTTAGAAAGCTGATTGTTAGCGTCGTCAGAAAGATAGAAGTCAATCTTATCCATTGTAACTTCGCCAGCGTCTGGATGTTCAGCGTTCTTCTCAAGTGTGATGAGTGAGTTGTGCTCCCAAGAAGTGAGCTTGTAAAGACCGTTACATACATATGTGCTCGGGTCGCTTGCCCACGTGTCGTTAGAAACTACGTCCTCACGAACTGGGAAATAGGTCGGGAATGCAAGAAGCTCGTTCCAATAAGGAATAGCATTTGCAAGTGTAACCTCGATAGTCTTGTCGTCAACAGCCTTAACGTTGAGCTTTGCATCTGGGTTAACTGGGTTGCCCTCGTCGTCAGCTTCTGTAACCTTGTCATAACCGTCTACAACTTCAAACATATAGCCGTAGTCAGCAGCAAGCTCAAGAGAAGCAGCTCTCTGCCAAGCAAATACGAAGTCGTTAGCAGTTACATCCTTACCGTCTGACCACTTAAGACCATCCTTAAGTGTATAGGTGTAAGTAACCGTGCCGTCTTCGTTTTCCTTACCCTCAGTAAGCTCCTGAGCTGCGTCAGCTACGATTTCAAGCTTACCATCCTCTGTCTGCTGCCATTTAGCAAGACCTGAGAAAAGGTGAGTAAGAAGTGTAGCGCCGTCAACTGCAGAGTTGAGAGCAGGGTCGATTGTGTCTGGCTCAGATGCAAGACAAACCGAGATTGATTTTTTGCCCTCGTTAGCAGGCTTAGTTTCTGTACCCTTAGAGCATGCAGCTAAGCTGAGCACTACGAATACAACTGCTAATACGAGAGCAATGATTCTTTTTGTTTTCATAGAACCATCCTTTCATATTTTTTACACAGCTTGCACTGTGTAGTTTACATAATTATCAGTCGTTGATTTCTGCTGTTCTGAAGCAGGCAACAAAATGTCCTTTTGATACCTCTTCAAATTCAGGCATTTTTTCAGCGCATTTATCAGTTGCAAACTGACAGCGTGTTCTGAACGGACAACCCGAAGGTGCGTTAAGCGGGCTCGGAATATCACCCTTAAGTACAATGCGCCTGTTTTCTCTTGCAATCTTCGGGTCTGGAATAGGAACCGCAGAAAGCAGAGATTTTGAATATGGGTGAAGCGGATGATTATATATCTCATCGGCTTCTGCAAGCTCAACAATATGACCGAGATACATAACTGCTATTCTGTCGGAAATGTGACGAACAACAAGAAGGTCGTGAGCAATAAACAGATACGTCAGGCCGAGCTTGTCCTGAAGCTCGTCAAACATATTGATTACCTGTGCCTGAATCGAAACGTCAAGAGCCGAAACAGGCTCGTCGCAGACGATAAAGTCAGGATTTACGGCAAGTGAACGCGCGATACCAATTCTCTGTCTTTGACCACCAGAAAATTCGTGCGCATAACGCGAGGCGTGTTCGCTGTTAAGTCCGACATAATCCATAAACTGAAGGATTTTTTCTTCTCTTTCCTTCTTGTCCTTATATAGCTTATGAACGTCGAGCGGCTCGCCGATAATATCAGATACCGTCATTCGCGGATTAAGCGAGGAATACGGGTCCTGAAATACCATAGTTGCCTTTTTGCGGAATTCCTTAATATCAGAACGCGATTTAATCTGCTTTCCGTCATACCAGATTTCGCCGTCTGTAGGCTTATAAAGGTGAAGCAACGTTCTGCCGACAGTAGTCTTTCCGCAGCCCGACTCGCCTACAAGTCCGAGCGTTTCGCCCTTGTTAATAGAAAACGAAACGCCGTCAACAGCCTTTAGCGGCTTTGAACGGAACCAGCCTGTGCTGATAGGAAAATACTGCTTTAAATCTTTTACTTCAATAAGCGGCTTATTTTCAGACATTAATCTCACCGCCTTCCTCGTCAATTTCTATTTCTCCGCTGTCAAGTGCTTTTTTGACGTTCATCCAACAGGAAGCGGCGTGAACGTCATTAATCTGCATCTTCTCCGCACGGTGATTAATACAAATTTTCATCGCATTATCACATCTCGGAGCAAACGGACAGCCCTTTGGCATATTAAGCAGGTCAATAGGAGTACCCGTAATCGGCTGCAGTTTCTGACCTGCAGTATCAGTTGTCGGAATTGAACGCAGAAGTCCCTTTGTATATTCGTGACAGGGGTTGTAGAAAATCTCATCTGCCGTTCCCTGTTCACAAATCGAGCCAGCGTACATAACTATGATTTCGTCACACATCTGGGCAACAACGCCGAGGTCGTGAGTAATCATAATAATTGCCATTCCGAGCTCATTTTGAAGATTTGTCATAAGCTCAAGAATCTGAGCCTGAATTGTAACGTCAAGTGCCGTTGTAGGCTCGTCCGCGATAAGAATATCAGGCTCGCAGGCAAGAGCCATAACTATCATAATTCTTTGACGCATACCGCCCGAAAGCTCAAACGGATACTGCTTCATCCTCTTTTCAGGCTCATTAATATTAACAAGCTTAATCATTTCGATTGCACGCTCGCGCGCCTGCTTACGATCTCTGTCGGTATGAAGCATAATTGCTTCAATGAGCTGTCTGCCGATAGTATAAGTCGGATTAAGGGAGGTCATAGGGTCCTGGAAAATTATAGATACCTTATTTCCTCTAACGGTTTTCATTACCTTCTCATCAGCGCCTACAAGCTCCTGACCGTCGAGCTTAATCGAGCCGCCAACAATCTTACCAGTTGACGCAAGAATTTGAAGAATAGAGTAAGCCGTTACTGATTTACCAGAGCCAGATTCGCCAACAATACCAAGCACCTTGCCTCTTTCAAGGGTAAAGGATACGTCGTTAACTGCCTTTACTTCACCAGCATCGGTGAAAAAGGAGGTTTGTAAATTTTTAACTTCTAACAGTGCCATACCTTACCTCCTTAGTCATTAAGCTTCGGGTCAAACGCATCTCTGAGACCGTCGCCGAAGAGGTTTAAGCTAAGCACTATCAATGAGATAATGATTGCTGGAATTATTAATCTGTACGGATAGCTTGTAAGTCCGTTGAGCGCTTCAGATGCAAGAGAGCCGAGCGAAGGCATCGGCGCATTAACGCCAAGTCCGAGGAACGACAGATAGCTTTCGGTAAAGATTGCCGAAGGAATCTGGAGCGCAGCGGAGATAATTACAACGCTGATACAGTTCGGGATAAGATGCTTAGATATAATCCACTTACCCTTTGCGCCAGTTGCCTGCGCCGAAAGGACGTATTCCTGCTCTCTGAGCGAAAGAATCTGACCTCTGATAAGCCTTGACATACTAACCCAGTAAAGAAGCGCAAATACAATAAACAAGCTGATAATATTTGCACCGATGCTTTCAAGAACTGTTCCCTGAATAACGGGCGTAAGCGTAAGCTTGAAAACAGCTGAAAGCAGGATAACCATAAGCATATCAGGAAGTGAGTAGATAATATCTACAAACCTCATAATTAAAAGGTCAACCTTGCCGCCAAAATAACCTGATATTGAGCCGACAAGCGTACCGATAATTAGCACGATAATACTTGCAAAAAAGCCAACTGCAAGTGATACTCGCGTACCGTAAATTACACGGATAAAATAATCACGTCCAGCAGAGTCAGTACCGAAAATGTGCGGAAATACCTTTGTGCCGCTATCGATTAACGCTTGCTCAGTTGCACCGTACTGAAACGGCTTTAAGTTATTATATGATGCGTCAACAAGCTGTCCAGGCTGAACGCCGAGCTGAGCTTCGTACGAATACGGCCAGAACATTGGAATTAAAATGCTCCCTAATGTTATAAGGATTATTACAATTAAGCTGATAAACGCAACTTTGTTTTTGTAAAGACGCTTCATACCGTCCTTTAAGAACGTAGAGGAAGGTCTCATCTGTACCATATATTCCTTTTCCTTATCGGTTGCAGGAATAAACATATCAAGGTCTACATGGAAGGTGAATTTCTTTTTCTTCATATCATTCCCCTCCCTTATTCAAACGTGATGCGCGGGTCAACGACCTTATACAGAATATCTGTAAGAAGGTTCATAATGACGATTAACGCAGCAAGAATAATTGTAGTACCCATAATCATTGGATAGTCACGGTTTGTAATTGAGCTTACAAAGGCTCTGCCTATACCAGGAACGGCAAAAATCTGCTCTACAACAAGCGAGCCCGTAACGATATAAGCAAGCATTGGACCAAAGTATGTAAGAACGGGTATAAGTGAGTTTTTCAGCGCGTGACCGAAAATAATCTTAGTGCCCGAAAGTCCCTTTGCTTTCGCTGTTCTGATATAATCCTGACCGAGAACGTCAAGCATCGAAGAACGCGTCAGACGAGTAATATAAGCCATAGGATACAACGCAAGCGTAATAATCGGCAGAACAAGTCCTGCTGACGTTGAGCCGTTTGCAGGAAGCCATTGAAGCTTTATTGCAAAAAAAGCAAGTAAAAGCGAGCCCATTATAAACGATGGCATAGACACGAACGCTGTCGTTATAACCATAATAATTCGGTCAATCAGCTTGTTACGCCTAAGCGCTGCAACTGCGCCGAGAACAATACCGACAATAGCGGACAGCACTGCGGCAATTATACCAAGCTTAGCAGAGGTCTTCATACCGTCCATAATAATATCAGAAACCATACGACCTCTTTGCTTTAGCGACGGACCAAAGTCAAATTTAGTAACGATATCCTTTAGATACGTTCCGTACTGCTCCATAAGCGGCTTGTCCAGACCGTATTTAGCTTCCATAGCCGCCTGTACAGCAGCAGTTGTAGCCTTTTCACCTACGAACGGTCCGCCTGGAACGGCGTGCATTACAAAAAACGTAATTGTAATAACCACCCATATGGTAAATATCGAAAGCAATATTCGCTTAACGATATACAATAAATTACGTGAATTCATATTTTACCTTCCTCTTTTGATAGTCAGCGCCATTTTTAGACACATAAGTATATATATTATAACAAAATTATCATATTTTTCAATATATTTATTGTAAAATTTATATAAAAATATTTCTTTGTAAAATTATAACAGCAGCATTCGTACGAATACTGCTGTGTGTTTTATAGAATTATGCAAATCAGACCGCTGCAGCCTTCATTAATTACGCGTTCAATAGTTTCTCTGAACTTATCGCGCGCCTCCTGAGGCATTCTGTAAAGCTTATTATTAAGCCCTTCGTTAACAAGTGAATTAAGAGATTTACCGAAAATATTTGTATTCCATATCTCGGCTGGATTGTTTTCAAATTCTCCGAGAAGATACATAACAAGCTCTTCACTTTGAGATTCGCTGCCAACTATAGGCGCAACCTCAGTAAAGGTATTGCACTTAATCATATGAATTGACGGTGCGTGAGCTTTGAGCCTTACGCCGTATTTTCCGCCCTGTTTCATTATTTCTGGCTCTTCAAGAGATAATTCCTCAAGCGTTGGCATAACGATACCGTAACCTGTCTGTTCAACCTGATTTAGTGCTTCGGCAATTCGCTGATATTTGCTCTTTATATCTGCAAGAGCGACAAATTCCCGTAGTAAATCCTCTTCGTCGCTTATTTCGATTCCGCAGCGTTTACTCATAATATCGAACAGATATGAATTATCAACAGAGAGATTAAGAACAACTTTTCCGTTAGATAAATCAGCATCACTAACCGAACTCTGAATGATGTTTTCATTATCCGCAAGAGCTTCTGCAAGCTTATAAACTGAGCGAATACTTGATACACTATTACACTTATTTTTAATTTCGCTGATTATATCTGTTCTCATTTCGTCCTTACTGTCAAGACCGTTAAACCACGATGGCAAATCAATTCCTATTGACGAAACTGGAAATTCATATAATACACCCTTTAGTATCTCCTTAATTTCACTTTCGTCCATTTCCATAATATTCATTGGGATTACAGGAACATCGTATTTATTTGACATATCATTTGAAAGCAGACGCGTTTGTTCATCATCTGGAGATGTTGTATTCATAAGTACAACAAACGGCTTATTAAGCTCCTTGAGCTCGATAATAACGCGTTCCTCTGCTTCTTCATACTCGCTGCGCGGTATCTGGGTAATAGAGCCGTCCGTTGTAATAACAAGGCCGATTGTTGAATGCTCCTGAATTACCTTTTTTGTACCGATTTCTGCAGCCATATTAAACGGTATTTCTTCCTCGTACCACGGAGTCATTACCATTCTCGGCTGTTCGTCCTCTATATAACCCTCGCTGCTCGGTACTATATAGCCTACGCAGTCAATCATTCTGACCTTTAATCTGATATTATCCTGCATAGAGATTTCAATAGACTCCTCAGGAATAAATTTCGGCTCTGTAGTCATTATCGTGCGTCCAGCTGCAGACTGCGGAAGTTCGTCTTTTGCGCGCTCCTTCTGAAAATCGCCTTCAATGTTAGGAATAACAAGAGTATCCATAAAGCGCTTGATAAAAGTTGATTTTCCAGTTCTGACTGGTCCTACGACGCCTATATAGATATCGCCCTGTGTGCGAGAGGAAATATCTGAATAAATATTATCTGTCATAATTTTGCCTCCTAAGCTTTAGGGATAATTAACACTTGTGCTGATTCAAGAGCTTCACCGCTGAGCGAATTTTCTGTTTTTATATCGTTTTCGTCCGCTAAAAAATCTTTTGCAATATCCCATATTCTTTCATTTTCTTTACCGAAATATACTGTAAGCGTATGCTTGTCATCAACCTGCTGTGTTACGTTCATATCCTCAAGTAGCGGCAGCGTAACCTTGTTAAAGCAAAACGCGTTGATAATCAGGTTTAACCTTAAATCAACTCTGCCGCTGTCAGCAAGCGTATAATCGAAGCTTTCAATATCAAGGCTAACAACTGCATCATCATATTTGTCAATCACAATCTTAAAATCAGATGACGTGCCGAGCGACGTAATACCTCCGTCCGAGTCAACAATAGCTGTGGCCTGAACCTCACCTTTTATCGTACCTTCATTATACGATACAGCGCTCAGCTTCAAGGATAGTTCATATATCTGATTTATCTCACTATTGAACTCAAGCGGTATATTTATCAGCTTATTATCGCTGATAAGTCGTCCGTCAATATATGCTGGAACGTCTGAATATTTACACTCACTCTTAGCGCCAAGCATATATCCGTCGCTGATTACGTCAATTTCTTCTCTTCTGATAAAAACCAAATTGAGTGCTACGTCGCCGTAAACGTTTATTACAGATACTTTCTCATTTGCTGAGCCCTTTACTTTAAAGAATATTGAACCAATAGACGCGTCAGCAATCAGAATATCGCCGTCGTCAATACCACTTCTGTCAATTATCTTCGACACGGAAAACGAATAGCTCGTTTTTTCAAGCTCGTTTTCATCAGTATCAGCTGAATATAAAACAGATACGTTCACGTTTGCTTTTATCAGCACCTTGTCTTTAATAATTTTTGTGTCAGTAATTGTAGGATAATATGAAGCGCTGATTATTCTACCAACAGGTTTTGACTCGGACGGAAGTGAAAAATCCTCATCAAAATCAATTTTATCAACATAGCTTGCAAGAACGTTTGAGATTTCAATCTTGTCACTTTTCAGCTTTGAGTTCTCACAGGAACACAGAGTAGGATACTTAATACAATCATAAACGCATATATTCAGCACGGACATAGTATGTATATCAATTCTACGCTGATTAATTACTCTGAAATTAGTATATTTTTCTGAGATACAAGCACGAACAAACGATGAATCAGAAAGATTATCCACAGTAAACACCTTTGAAAAGTCCTCCTCAAAATCGGCGTAACAAAGCACAGAATTCTCGTTATAATATGTAATCTGAATCAAGCTCTTGCCGTATATTTTTGCTTCATTAAAGCTGATATCTGCAGAGGTAACATAGCTGTTTGCAACGCATTTTACAACTCTGTATACGTCGTCAAGATAAGCTGGAAGCGTTTCCTGATATTCTCCGTCAATGTCAATCGCTTTTGAATAGACATTACAATTCTTTTCCAAACACGAATACTCTTTTTGATTACTCATTAGTTTGCTCCTTTCTTTTTCTAACAATTTATATGAAAGGAAAAACAGAATTATTACATAAAAAAATAAGCAACACCAAATGGTGTTACCAACAACAGAAGCTCGTTTCGAGTCCCTGTTCTAAAAAACAAACAGACAACACCAAATGGCGTTGCCTGTTTGTTGGTGGGCCATCAGGGACTTTCCTCTCGCGGACAGAAAGCCCACTGGGCTTTCTTCCTGTTTTTACTCAGCAGCAAGCTGCACAGTAAAAACAGAAGCTCGTTTCGAGTCCCTGTTCTAAAAAACAAACAGACAACACCAAATGGCGTTGCCTGTTTGTTGGTGGGCCATCAG
>JAFWKC010000081.1 GCA_017514345.1 Eubacterium sp. | reverse complement strand
TTATGGACTGCAACACAGGAGCAATCCTCGCTATGAGCTCAATGCCCGACTTCGACTGCAACGAGCCGTACAAAATCACTTACGACAAAACTCAGAAGCAGCTTGACAAAATCACCGACAAAAAAGAAAAAACCGAAGCGCAGAGCGCGGCAATACAAAATCAATGGCGTAACTTCACCGTCAGCGATACCTACGTTCCTGGCTCAGTTTTCAAGACGTTTATGTCGTGCGCGGCGCTTGAAGAAAACGTTGTAACGCTCGACACGACTTACACCTGCACGGGCTCAAAGCAGGTGCTTGATTACACAATGAAGTGCCATTATCATCCAGGACACGGCACACAGAACCTCACTCAGGGACTTGAAAATTCGTGCAACCCGTTCTTCATCACAATCGGACAGAAGCTCGGCGTGCATAATTACTTCAAATATTTCGATGCGTTCGGCTTTACACAAAAGACGAACATCGACCTTCCAGGCGAAGCAATATCACAGTTCTACAAAGAAGAGCAGTACGGAATTGTTGAGCTGTCGTCGGCGTCGTTCGGACAGACGAACTCGCTTACGCCGATTCAGGTATGTAGCGGGCTTTGTGCAATAGCTAACGGCGGAACGCTCGTAAAGCCGTACATAGTTTCGGAAATCAAGGACGCAAACGGCAACACCATCAAAAAGACGCAGAAAACTGAGGTAAGACGCGTAATCAGCGAGGACACCTCAGCAAAGGTACGCAAGATGATGAAGGCAGTTGTTGATGAGGGTACTGGTAAAAACGGCTACGTTGCAGGCTATCGCGTAGGCGGCAAGACTGGTACGTCGACAAAGCTCGGTGAAAGCAGCGAGGGCGAAAAGGATAAGTACATCGTGTCCTTCGCGGCAATCGCACCGTCCGACAATCCAGAAATTGCGTCGCTTATACTTATCGACGAGCCTAACGAGGACCTCGGCGGCGGCGCGCTGTGCGCTCCGATTTCCGCACAGGTTACCGAACAGGCGATGCAGGTACTCGGCGTTGAGCCAAAGTACAACGAAAAGGAAGCGAAAAACCTTTCGATTTCAACGCCTGCAATTATCGGACTTGAAACGGGCAAGGCAAAGAGCACGCTTTCGGATAAAAACCTTAAATCAAAGATTGTAGGCTCTGGCGAAAAGGTTATTTCGCAGTCACCGAGCGCAGGCTCGGCAATCCCGTCAGGCGGCGTTGTTGTGCTGTACACCGAAAAGGGAAGCAGACAGAAGGTTAAGGTTCCAGATTTCTCTGGACTTACAATAAGCGAGGCGAACGCTGCCGCGGCAGACAAAAACCTCAATATTGAAATAAGAGGCAATAACCTGTCGTCCTCCAACGTCGTAGCATATTCGCAGTCGACGGAAAAGGGCACAGAGGTTGATATCGGAGCGGTAATTACCGTATCCTTCAAGAGTACGAAATCAGTTCTTGATTAGTAATAATTATCAATGGGGCAAAGCGATGAAATTATCAAGATTATTACAAGACATAGAAGTAAAAAATGAATACACCGACCTTGAAGCAGTTGAGGTTACCTCGGATTCAAGACAGGTAAAGGAGGGCTTCCTTTTTGTGTGCATCAAGGGTGCAACCTTTGACGGACACTCAGTAGCAAAGGAAATGCTCGAAAAGGGTGCTGTCGCAGTTGTCGTTGAGCGCGACCTCGGCATTGACGGCCAGATTATCGTTGACAGCACGCGCGACGCGTATTCTGTGATTTGCGCTAACTTCTTCGGCAATCCTGCCGACAAGCTCAGCCTTATCGGTCTTACGGGTACAAACGGCAAGACTACGACAACCTTCTTAATCAAGCAGATACTCGAAAACTGTGGCAAAAAGGTAGGTCTTGTCGGCACCGTTCAGAATATGGTAGGCGACGAGATTTATCCAGCTCATTACACCACGCCCGACCCGCACGAGCTTCAGTCACTCTTCAGGAAAATGGTTGACGCTGACTGCGAATACTGCGTAATGGAGGTGTCCTCACAGGCGCTTGCTCAGGGCAGAGTTGCAGGAATTCACTTTATGCTCGGCGTGTTCACTAATCTTACGCAGGACCATCTTGATTATCACAAGACATGGGAAAATTATTTCGGCGCAAAGCGTATGCTTTTTGAAAGCTGCGATACGGCGATTACGAACGTCGACGACGAATACGGACTAAAAATTGTCGAGGGTCTTGACTGCAAGGTTAAAACCTACGGCGTAAAGAATATCAACAGCGACTTTACGGCTCGCAACGTCATATTCTCGTCAAGCGGCGTAAGATATGAGCTTGTATGCGACAGAATAGGTACGGTAAGATGTCCTATTCCTGGACGCTTCAGCGTGTATAATTCACTTTGTGCCGCGTCAGTTGCGCTTACTCTCGGCTTTGAGCTTGAGGACGTAATCGGCGCGATTGCAAAATCAAACGGCGTCAAGGGCAGAATTGAGGTAGTTCCGACAGATACGGACTATACTGTAATTATCGACTACGCTCACTCGCCCGACGGGCTTGAAAATATCATTTCGTCGCTTAAGGAAATTGCAACGGGCAGAGTAGTAACCCTGTTCGGCTGCGGCGGCGACAGAGATAAAACAAAACGCCCGAAGATGGGCAGGATTGCGGCGGAGCTTTCAGACTTCTGCGTCGTAACGTCCGATAACCCGCGAAGCGAAAATCCAGATATGATTATCGAAGATATCCTCGAGGGTATGAAGGACACTACAACGCCGTACAAGGTTGTTACAAACCGCAAGGAAGCAATCAGATGGGCGCTCGAAAACGCACAGAGCGACGACATTATCCTTCTTGCAGGCAAGGGACACGAAACGTACCAGATTTTACCAGAGGGTACAATCCACTTTGACGAAAGAGAAGTTGTAGCAGAGGTTCTTGATAAATAATTCAACTTAAAAATCAGGAGAATAAATATGAGCAGTACGATAGCAATCATCATCAGCGCAGTTGTCGGCTTCGGCGTGACGGGCGCGCTTGGATTTATCATAATTCCGTGGCTTAGAAAGCTGAAGTTCGGGCAAACTATTCTTGACATCGGACCGTCGTGGCACAAATCTAAGCAGGGAACGCCGAATATGGGCGGACTTATGTTCATTATCGGTATCACCGTTGCTTTTGCAGTCGGCGTGCTTTGCTTTACGCTCAGCGGCGGCAAGCTCGAAAGCGACTATGCGGCAATAATCGAGGGCAGGGATAAGGTGCTAATTTTTGCAACTCTCGGTCTTGCGCTCGGTTGCGGAATTGTCGGCTTTTCCGACGACTTTATCAAGATTAAGCTCAAGAGGAACGAGGGACTTTCGGCTAAGCAAAAGACCTTCGGTCAGCTTGTTGTAACGCTCGGTTTTACTGCAACGCTCTGGCTTTCACACAATACAATATGGTACCTTCCGTTTATCGGTACCGTTAATTTTGAAAAGAATATGTTTACGGGCGTTGTGTTCTGGCTGCTTACAATATTCATCGTATACGGCGGCGTTAACTCGGTTAACCTTACCGACGGCATCGACGGACTCTGTTCAAGCGTTACTGCTACCGTTGCCGTTACGTTTATTATCGCGTCAGGTATTATGCACTTTGCTGGACTCGGTATTCTTGCAGGCGCGCTGCTCGGCGGCGTATGCGGCTTCCTTTGCTGGAACTGGAACCCTGCAAAAACGTTTATGGGCGACACGGGCTCGCTCTTTCTTGGCGGAATGGTAGTCGGACTCGGCTATGCTATAAAGTGTCCGCTTCTCCTTCTTCCTATCGGAATTATCTACGTTTGCGAAACGATGAGCGACATTATTCAGATAGGCTATTTCAAGCTTACACACGGCAAGCGCGTGTTCAAAATGGCTCCCATTCATCACCATTTTGAAATGTGCGGCTGGAAAGAGAAAAAGATTTGCGTTGTATTCTCTTTAGTAAATATTATCGGCTGTGCAGTTGCGCTTCTTCTCCTTTATTTCGGACAAAAATAAACTTTAAAATTCTCAGAAAAGCGAGGTGAAAATATGTCTGATTATTTAGAGCCGCCGAAAAAATACGGCAAAAACGAAAGAGTGCAAAAGAGCAGCGAAAAGGTTGTCAGGCACTCAGGCGACAAACTGAATAAGAGCGACATATTCACACTCGGCGCGGTGGATATACCGTTTTTCGTAATCACAATTGCGCTGCTTACAATCGGGCTTGTGATGCTGTTTTCCGCGTCATATCCCTACGCGCTTCAAAACGAGGGCAACTCATATTACTATTTCAGCCGACAGCTCGCGTTTGCAGTAGCGGGCGTAATAGTAATGCTGTTTGTATCAAAAATTAACTACAAGCTGCTTAAGGTTGCAGTACGTCCGCTTGCAATTGTAACGCTTGCACTGCTCGGACTTGTACTCGTTCACCACACAAATAACGGCGACTTCAGAAGGTGGATACCGTTAGGACCGATTACGCTTCAGCCGTCTGATATCGCAAAGTTTACTGTAATTCTTGTTCTTGCAAATTACGTTGCAAAAAACGCAAACAAAATGAAAAACCCGATAGACGGTATTGTTAAGCCTCTTGCAATTCTCGCTGTGTTCTGCGGGCTGATTTACCTTGAGCACCACCTGTCGTGTACAATTCTTGTTTTCTGTATCGGCGCAACCATTATGTTTTGCGGCGGCTCAGACTGGCGATTGTTCGCGCTCGGCGTCGGCATTATGGCGGCAGTCGTTGTCGTTGTCGTGCTAAATCCCGAGGTGCTTATGAACTACGCGGGCGACAGAATAAAGGCGTGGCTTGACAAAGGCTTCGACCCGCGCGGACTGAGGTGGCAGACAAATAATTCGCTATACGCTATCGGCTCGGGCGGACTGTTCGGCACGGGACTCGGTAATTCAAAGCAGAAATACCTCTACGTTTCCGAGCCGCAAAACGACTTCATTTTTGCTATCGTATGCGAGGAGCTCGGCTTCATCGGCGCAGGACTTATAATTCTGCTCTTTGCGCTGCTTTTCATAAGAGGAATAAAAATCGCAATGCGTACTAACGACAAGTTCGGCGCGTTAATAGTAATCGGTATCGTGTCGCAGGTCGCAATCCAGACGATATTCAACATAATGGTTGTAACCGATACAATCCCCAATACGGGCATAGCGCTTCCGTTCTTTTCCTACGGCGGAACGGCAATACTGATGCTGCTGTTTGAAATGGGCGTTGTGCTGTCAATATCAAGAAAATCAAATCAAACCAAGGTATAAGAGGACGAATATGAAATTTTTATTTGCAACAGGCGGAACAGCAGGTCACATCAATCCTGCGCTTGCTACGGCTTCGTATATCAGAGAGGTTAAGCCCGACAGCGAAATTATGTTTATCGGCACTGCCGACCATATGGAAGCAAGGCTCGTTCCCGAAGCGGGCTTTGAGTTCAGAACAATAGAAATCAGCGGCTTCAAGCGCTCGTTGTCGCCAAAGGCGATAGCTGACAACGTAAGCACTGTATTTAAGCTCGTAAAATCAGAGCGTGAAAGCAAAAAAATTATTCAGGACTTCAAGCCCGACGTTGCAATCGGCTTCGGCGGCTACGTTTCGGGTCCAGTTCTCGACGAGGCAGTCAAGCTCGGCATACCAAGCTGTATCCACGAGCAAAACGCATTCCCAGGAATCACAAACAAACAGCTTGCAAAGAAGGTTGACCGCGTAATGCTCACCGTTGAGGACGCAAAAAAGCACCTTGACGCAAAAAATGAGCCAGTTGTTACGGGCCTTCCAGTTCGCGGCGAAATTCTCGGCAAGGACAGAGAGTCAGCACGAAACGAGCTGAACATCCCGTCAGACAAAAAGCTTGTGCTTTCCTTCGGCGGCTCGCTCGGCGCGGCACCGCTCAACAACGCGATGTTCGACATCCTTGTTAAGCACGCCGAGGATAACAGCGTATATCATATTCATTCCGTCGGCACAAACGGTAAGGACTATCTTGACAAATTTGAGGAGCAGGGCTTCGAGCGCGTAAGCGATACCGTACTAAAAAAGGGAACAGTAGAGGTAAGGCTTTACATAGACGATATGGACAGATGTATGGCTGCGGCAAACCTCGTTATCGGCCGTGCAGGCGCGTCCTCACTTTCGGAAATTGAAGCGATGGGCAAGGCTTCCATCCTCATTCCGTCACCGTATGTTGCAGAAAACCATCAGTTCCATAACGCGATGGCGCTTGTAAACAGGAACGCCGCGCGTATTATAGAGGAAAAGGACTTAAGCTCAGAATCGCTCGGCGCAATGCTCAGCGAGCTTCTCGGCGACGACGAACTGTTATTTGAAATTGAAAAGAACGCGAAGGATATGGCAATTCTCAATTCACGCGAAAGAATTGCAGATATAATCTTTTCGCTCGTAAAATAAATCACAATACTTCACCCCGTTTCATAGTATAAACGTGAAACGAGGGTGATTTAGTGCAGTACATAAATATTAACGGCGGTCGTGTTCTCGGCGGCGGGCTGAGCGTTCACGGCGCAAAAAACAGCGTGCTTCCCATTCTTGCAGGCTCTGTGCTTATCGACGGCGAAAGCGTAATTCACAACTGTCCTGATTTAAGCGATGTTAAATCCTGCACAAATATTATTGAAAAGCTCGGCGGAAGCGCAAAACGCGAGGGTGATACTCTGTGCGTTAACGCTTCCGATATATACTACAGCGAAATATCAAAAGAGCTTATGGGGCAGATGCGCTCGTCGATTATATTTCTCGGCTCGCTCAGCGCAAGGCGCGGCAGAGCGTGTATGTTCCTGCCTGGCGGATGCAAAATCGGCGCAAGACCGATTGATATTCACCTGAGAGCGCTTCAGTCGCTCGGATACAAAATAAGCTTTGACGGCAGCTTTATCTGCTGTGAGCGTGACAGCGCAAGGGGAGGAGCGGTAACGCTACCGTTTCCGAGCGTAGGCGCTACAGAAAATACGATACTTGCATCGGCTCTGCTTGACGGCAGAACGGTTATAAACAATGCGGCTCGCGAGCCCGAAATTGAGGACCTCGCGGCTTTTCTGAATTCAGCAGGCGCAAGGATATACGGCGCAGGCAGCTCTGTTATCGAAATTGAGGGCGTAAAAAAGCTCAATTCAACTGAGCATACCGTAATTCCCGACAGAATACTTGCCTCGTCAATAATGAGCGCCGCGGCTGCTGCAGGCGGCGAGGTAACTATAAAGAGCATAACCTTGTCGCACCTTGTACCCGTGCTGCCCGTGTTTGAGGAAATGGGATGCAAGCTTTTTGTCAGCAAAAGCGAGCTGAAGATTAAAGCTCCAAAAAGAATAAAGGCTGTCAAAAGCATCGTCACAGGAGTGTACCCCTCGTTCCCGACAGATTCACAGGCGCCCGTTATGGCGGCGCTGTGCAGGGCGAAGGGAAGCTCAATTATTAAAGAAACGATATTCGAAAACAGATTACAGCACGCGGCGGAGCTTTCGCGCTTCGGCGCCGATATAGTAGTCAGTGACAGAACGGCAGTAGTAAACGGCGTCAGCACTCTTCACGGCGCAGAGGCTTACTGTACAGACCTTCGCGGCGGCGCGGCAGTAATTATAGCGGCGCTCGGCGCAGAGGGTGAGTCGCGAATATATAACATAAATCACGTTGACAGAGGATACGAAAAAATAGAAGCTCAGCTTTCACAGCTCGGAGCTGATATTCGGAGAATTAATGATGAAAAAGGACAACAGGTCAAAACCTAACAGCAGGCGTGCTCAGCGTACTGAGGAAATGAAAAGCCTTGACAGTCAGCTCGGCTCGTTCGGACTTGAACCGCCAAAGGTTTACAGGCGCGATGCACAGCCGTCCTCGCAAAACGGCAAAAGCAGGCAGAAAGCAGATAAAAAGCAGCAGCCTGTACGCCGAAATAATCAGAACAGAACGCCTCAGCAGCAGGTTCAGCAGCAAAATAAAAAACGCCGCCTGAAAAAGCAGGTAAGGCGCTTCCTTTGCGGCGTGGGAATAACAGCGGGCATACTCGCCGTTATAATAGTATTAAGTCTTACTGTATTATTTAAAATAGACACTATTAATATTACGGGCAACAAACGATATACAACTCAGCAGATTTCCTCAGTTCTGCCGATAGAAAAGGAAAAGAATTTATTTATCGCAGATACAAAGGGCGCAAAGATAAAGCTTGAAAAAAATCTGCCATATATCTATAACGCTGACGTTAAGCGCAAGTTCCCGACAACCATCAACGTAACGATTACGGAAACCCCGACGGTTTACTATATTAAAAACTCGGATAATTCCTACGCGCTTCTTGACGATAACTATAAGGTGCTTGAGGAAAGAAGCACTGCATCACCGAAGAAGAGCGTAGAAATACGAAAAGCCGTAATCAAATCAGCCGTAGCAGGGGAAACGGCAGAGCTGACTGACAAAAAGCAGCTCCAGCGCCTTCAGTCGCTTACCGATACCATAAAGAAAACGGAAATGGAAAAGGTAACGGCGATTTATTCTCAGGACATTAATAACAATTTTATTGTATACGACAACAGAATTACAATTAAGCTCGGTTCGCTCGATAACGCCGAGGATAAAATATACTCATCTCTTGCCGCTATTGATAAGCTGAGCGAATCAAACCCACAGGCGGAGGGCGAAATTACGGCAAAATCTGACAAGCAAATCTACTTTACAGAGAAATAGACACTGATTTGCTGTAAAGTAATTCAACTTTACAAAAATTATCATTTTGGCTATATTGTACAAACAAAAATCCAAAATAATCGAAAAGTTTGTAAATACTATGAGGAATATTTTTTAAAAAGTATTGCAAAGTAGTTACAAAACTGTTACAATATCATTTGTAACGGTGACCGCTCAACACAAACAGGTTACCTGACAAGAATAAAATATAAGGAGAATAAAAATGGGCAGATACGAAATTGACACAGATGACAACAAGGTTGTACAGATTAAAGTAATCGGTGTTGGCGGCGGCGGCGGAAACGCTGTTAACAGAATGGTTCACTCCAACATCAAGGATGTAGAATTTGTAGCAATTAACTCTGATAAGCCTGCACTTTCAAAGTCAGCAGCTTCTCAGAAAATTCTTATAGGCGAAAAGGCAACTAAGGGCAGAGGCGCAGGCGCAAGACCCGAAATCGGTCTTAAGGCTGCCGAGGAATCACGCGATGCTATCACTGACGTTCTTACAGGCTGCGAAATGGTATTCATCACCGCAGGTATGGGCGGCGGAACAGGCACAGGTGCTGCTCCCGTTGTTGCAAAGATTGCAAAGGATATGGGCATCCTTACAGTCGGCGTAGTTACTACTCCGTTTGCTTTTGAGGGCAAGCGCCGTATGACTCAGGCTCAGGAGGGTATCGACGAGCTCGCTCAGTACGTTGATTCAATTATGGTTATCCCTAACGAAAACCTTAAGCTCGTATCAAATGAAAAGATTACACTTCTCAACGCATTTGAAGTTGCTAACGACGTGCTTCGTCAGGGTGTTCAGTCGATTTCAGACCTCGTTAACGCTACTGGTCTTGTAAACTCAGACTTCGCAGACGTAACCGAAATTATGAAGGATGCAGGCTATGCTCATATGGGCGTTGGCAGAGCTAAGGGCAAGGATAAGGCAGAGGTTGCCGCTGCTCAGGCAATTTCTTCACCGCTTCTTCAGACATCTATCGACGGCGCTCGCGGCGTGCTTCTTAACATCACAGCTTCAACCGATATCGGTCTTGAAGAAATCGACGCTGCATCAAGCGTTGTTATGGAAGCTGTTCATCCTGATTGCGAAATCATCTGGGGTGCTAACTTCGATGAAGAGCTTGAGGACGAAATGATTATCACAGTTATCGCAACTCGCTTCGGCGATGAGGGTCCTGGCAAAGAGATTAAGTCCGTAACGGCTACAAAGGACGTTGCTCCTCCGTCAGAGGTTGCGGCTGCTCCGTCAAATTTCTCAGCAAATGACGACGACGCATTCAGCGATATCGTAAGCTTCTTTAAGAAATAATTACATAAAAAGTATAATGACAGCTTTTATGCAAGCTGTCATTTTTTTGTCAATATGTATTAAATTTGCCTGTAAAGTTCAAAAGTGTGTTCAAAACAAGTAAAATTACTTTACATTTTAAACACTTTAAACCTACTTTTCAACCGACTCAACATAGTTTTGAACATTTTTGACCGAGTTTTCAACACAGTATTAAACAACGGCGTAGTGTAAAGTGAATACACTTTACAAAAAATGCATATTCCAAAAGTGAATAATCTTGAAAATACAATGATGAATATACAAAAAAGCTCGCTGGATTATACCAACGAGCTTATTTTTTACCATTCGCTTTTTGTAAACGAGCGAACTATATTTGTAACAACGTTGTCGCGCTTAAAGCCTTTGCCCTTGCCAGAGCGTGATTGCTCAACGTAACGTCCTGCCTGAATTGAAACAAAGTCAGCCTTTTCGATTATCTTTTCAATCGGTGCCGCGCTGATTGAGTCAATTTCCTCGACTGTGTCAGTAAGCTTTGTTGCAAGTCGCGTTGATGAAAACCTCTTGACTGCCGTCATAGCAAGCACGGCAACTCTGTTTTCCTCTGGGAAGGTAAGCGTCTTGCAGTTTCTTACGTCAATTTCATATATGAAGAAGTATGCACGTCTGTTTGCGAGGTTGCCTTCGGGGTGATGCGTATGCGTAAACTCAATTGCAAGCTTTCCGTCCTTGACCTTTGCTTTCTGGTCAAGTCCTTCCATATCCCACAGTCCGACAGGCTCGCACATAGCGTGAACCGTTAGCTTGCGCTCCTTGTTGTCAGCGAGGATTGTAATATCTCTGTCAGCTATTGTGCTTGCCGCGAGCATATAGAGCTTCGTCATACCCTTTGGTATTTCAAGCTGCTGTTCGCGCATAACAAACAGGTTTTTTTCCATATCGGCGTTCGGAAGCTTAAAGGTAATGCCGTTAACAGTAACGCTTTCGCTGAGCAGCTCGTTCGGCAGGGAACAGCCGCTACCCTGAAGAATTACGTTAACCTTTGACGAATCCTTCGTGATACCCTGTGTGTTATATTCAAGCTCAAGCTTTTTGAATTTCTCTGTAGCCTTGTTCGGCTCGGTCTTAACCTTAAGCTTAAAGGTCTTCAGTCCGAACGCCTTAATATCAAAGGTAAGAGCACCGTCAGTGACCTTTGCGTCGCCGATAGTATTTTCCTGTCCGTCAGTTTCGACGGCTTCTATTATTTCAAACGGCATATTAACCATAACGCCCTTACGCGCTTTGCCGCAGCCTTCGTTAAAGCGAACGATTATTCCGTTTCCGTCCTCAGCAAGCTTGAAAGCCCTGAGCAGAACGCCTGCGCTGCTTATTTTGAGCGCCGAAAAGCTTGATTTCAGCGCACCCTCGCGTCTTGAAGACGTCTGAAACGCTGTCAGCTTCTTTACGAAGCATTCTGCGCCGAGCTGTGTACCTGATGCAAGCGCGCCCTTGTGAGCGTAAATGCCAAACGAGAAGTAGTTTCGTCCGATATCCTGCAAATCCTGTCGCGCGTCCTTCGTGAATGCGCCTGCAGGCGTGTGAAGACAGGTGAGCCTCAGCGTGTTGCCGTCGGGCTTGTCCCATCCGTATTTGCAGTCAGAAAAAACGCTGATACCGAAGCTGTTATCCTCATTCGTGATGTCAGCCCATTTCTGTGCAGGTACCTCGTAGAGTGTGTCGCTGTTGTTCGGACGTCTGATGTAGCCAAGACCTAAGTCGTACGAAGCAGCAATATTCGAGCAGGTGAAGGGGAACTGCGCTTTTAGCATAGTTCTGCGCTCCTGCCAGTCGATAAAGTTGTCAACGCGTATCGTTTCGCTGTCAGAAGCGAGCGAAACTACCTGAATAATCCTTGTATGCTCAAGGTGACGCGTGATTTTTACCGCGATACGCGCCGCACCGTTTTCGACAATTTCAAATTCGGGCGTGTTTGCGTACGCAATCGGCTCTGCGTCTATATCCTCTTTTCTCAGCTCCCAGCTCGGATAGTTAACCATACCAATGTCACGGAGAGCCGCAAGCTTAATCGGCTTGCTGAGCAGCTCCTCTGAAAGCTTTTTGTCAAGGATTGAAGCGATGTCGCCGTTTCTGTTAAATCTTATGTAGTACCTGCTGTTCTGGAGCTCGTGCTCCGTTACAACAAGGTCTGTCTTTTTTGAATACGCCTTTTTAGAAGCACGGACGTCGTAAACTTTGAAGCCGACGCTCGGAACGTCTGCGAGAAATACGATGTCAAGCTCTTTGCCTTGCTTTTTCACAAGCTGGCTCGGAACCTCTTTGCCATTTTCGTCAAATACTGCAACGTGAGATGCATTGTGTCTGAGCTTAACGTTAGCCTCTACAGCCTCCTTGCGCCTTGCGGCAACAGGATTGTTTACGATTACGGCGCATTCCTCGCACCACGAGGTGTCAAGCTCGTTCGCAAGCGCACCGACTGCCGCTTCATATTCGCCCCTGAACTGCGACAGCGAAGCAAAGTAGTCGTTCCAGCTGTCGTTATAAACGAGCATCGTCGACGTACCAGGTATGTCGTCGTGGAACTGATGCGCTATTACGCGCTTCCACGCTTTTTCGATATTTTTCTGCGGGTATTTGTACGAGGTCAGCAGGCTTGCCGTGAGAGCCGCTTTTTCGCAGTAGTCTGCAAGCACTTCGTTTTGTGAATTGAGCCTTTTGCTCATAGTTCTTGAAGTGTAGCCGCCTGCGCCGTGCGAGCGCATAAGAAGCTCGCCGTCGTAAACGGGAAGCGCCGCCGTTGCTTTTTTCGGCAGCTTTTCAAGGTCGTTAAATATCTCGTCCGTCCTTGCAGAAATAACCTTTGTGTTTTCGTCGTATCTGTTGTCAAAAACGGAGGCGTTGAGGTTTTTCGCGCTGTCCTCGTCGGGTGCGCCGCCCCAGTCGCCCGTGCCGTAAAGACATTCAGTCCACGGAAGGTCGTATTTGAGTCCGTTATTCGCAAGCTTATCGATTATGCGAACGTCGCCGCGTACGTCGTCGGTGATTTTGCGGCGGTAGGAAAACGGCTTAAGGCTTGCAAAAACCTCGCTGCCGTCAACGCCGCGCCATATGCCGATATCAAACGGCGTAGGAATAGCGCCGCCCCAGCCGAGCTTCTGCGTAGTAAAGCCGTTGAGCCCTGCATGGCGCATAACCGACGGAAGCGCCCATCCGAAGCCGAAGCAGTCGGGAAGGTAAATGTCAGTTGTCGTTACGCCGAACTTTTCCTTGAAATACCTGTTTCCGTAAAGTATGTTCCTGAGCAGCGCTTCGGGCGAGGGGATATTAACGTCGCCGTTTTCGTACTCAGAGCCCGACGGACACCATCTGCCCGCCTCGACGTATTCCTTGATTTTTTCAAAAGCTTCGGGATAGAATTCCTCGATAAGCTCATACCTGTACGCGCCTTCAAAGTTGAAGCGATATTCGGGATATTTTTCGATAAGGTCGAAATTTTTTTCAAAGGTGTCGGGCAGGAACTCCTCGATAGTTTTCGGAAGCTCCCAGCGCCACACCGTGTCAAGATGCGATGTTGATGCTACGTAAATTCTGTTTTCAGCCATAGTAAAACACTCTCGCTAAATTAATCTTTTTCGATGATTTCGTATGTAAATTCGTACTTTTCCTGAAGTGCCTTAACCTTATCCTCGTTGTCCTCGATAAAGGTTTCTGTGTAAACGCTTTTGCCGTTGACACTGTAATCCTTAACAATCTGATTGAGCTCAGCCCACGCCTGTTTTTCGAGTGGATAGCCGTCCTCAAATTTGATTAAAAATTCTCTGTGCTTAGGAAGTCTTACCTTCATAACAATTTTTCCTTTCAGTATTATTTATCACATTATATAGCGAATATATGAATAATTCAAGTATTATTTAAAAATAAACATATTAACGCATTTGTATGTAGAAGTGAAACAAATATTTTTCAAAAATGCTTGACAATACAGCGCCTATGTAGTATATTATATATGTTGATATAGGTATATCTTATGTCAACGGTTGCTGATGTTGTGGCGGCATTTGAGTAGAGACGAATACCGCGGAGATCACAACGTGTGTTTCACACAGCAATAATTAAATGGTTGGGTAAGGGTAGTATCTTAATTTTTTGATACTGCTCTTTCCTGCATTTTAGGGGAGTTTTTATAATTCAAAAAAAT
>JAFWKC010000080.1 GCA_017514345.1 Eubacterium sp. | reverse complement strand
ACAGAATTACAGTTCCGTTTTCGCCTGAATGTCCTCTATCGGGAGTTAACAGAGAGCTTCAAAAGGACGAAATTCTGATTTACGAAAAGGACTTCACCCTGCCTGACGGCTTCAACAAGGGCAGAGTTATAATTCATTTCGGCGCAGTTGACCAGATTGCGCGCATAACGGTTAACGGCGCCGACGCTTTTATGCACAGAGGCGGCTACACGCCGTTTGAATTTGAAATAACGTCGCTTCTTAAAGACGGCGAAAACAGGATAAACGTATTCTGTAAGGACGTATGCGAGGACAACGAATACTCGCGCGGAAAGCAGCGCACGAAGCGCGGCGGAATATGGTATTCGCCGCAGAGCGGAATATGGCAGAGCGTATGGCTCGAAAGCGTACCCGAAAGCTATATCAAATCCGTCCGTATCACGCCAGATTTTGACAAGGAGCAGGTGCATTTTGAATTTGAAGGCGCAAACGACGTTAACGTACGCATTTACGACGGCGAAAGCCTTATTGCCGACACTAACGAGCACACGATTAAGCTTCCCGACTTCAAGTCGTGGTCGCCCGAAAATCCGTTTTTGTACGACGTAGTTTTCACAAGCGGAAAAGACAAAGTAAAATCATATTTCGGTATGAGAAAGTTCAGCACGGGTACTGACGAAAACGGCGTACCGAGGCTGTTTTTAAACAACAAGCCGTATTTTCACAACGGATTGCTCGACCAGGGATACTATCCCGACGGCTTCCTTACTCCCCCGTCGAACGAGGCTATGGAGTACGACGTAAAAACGGTTAAGGAGCTCGGCTTCAATATGCTGAGAAAGCATATCAAGCTTGAGCCGCTTTTGTGGTATCATTACTGCGACAAGCACGGTATTATCGTGTGGCAGGATATGATTAACGGCGGCGGTAACTACGGGCTTGAGGTCAGCGCGCTTCCGTTTATCGGAATTAAAATCGACGACACAAATTACAAAAGCTTCCACCGCACAAGCGAGGAAGCAAGAGAGCTTTACTACAAAGAGCTTGACGAGATGCTCACAACGCTTTATAACTGTCCGTGTATTGCAGTCTGGGTACCGTTTAACGAGGGCTGGGGTCAGTTTGACAGCGCAAAGGCTTACGAGCGAATCAAGGCTTTTGACAGCACGCGAACAGTTGACAGCGCTTCGGGCTGGCACGATATGGGCGTTACGGACATAATCTCAAAGCACATATACTTTACGCCGATTAAGGTAAAGCAGGGCGACAAGCCGTATCTTCTTTCGGAATTCGGCGGACTGTCGACGAGAATTGACGGACATACCTTTAACGATAAAATGTTCGGCTACAAGCTATATAAGAATTGCGAAAAGCTGACGAAGGCTTACAAAAAGCTTTTTGACAAGGTCATTATTCCGCAGATTAAGGACGGACTTTCGGCAACGGTTTACACGCAGGTTACCGACGTAGAGGACGAGCTTAACGGACTGATGACGTATGACCGCGAAATTATTAAGGTCAACGCTGACACAGTAAAAGAAATCAACGAAAGGGTTAAATTATAATGAAACAGCTTGAAGTTAAGGACGGCGTAAAAGCCGTAATCAGAACAAATATGGGCGATATGACCTTTGTGCTTTTCCCCGAGGTTGCGCCCAAGGCAGTTGAAAACTTTACTACTCACGCAAAAAACGGATACTATGACGGACTCATCTTTCACCGCGTAATCAAGGACTTTATGATTCAGGGCGGCGACCCGAACGGCAACGGCACGGGCGGCAAATCAATTTGGGACAAACCGTTTGAGGACGAATTTTCAATTGACGCAAGAAATTACTACGGCGCGCTTTCGATGGCAAATTCGGGACCGTCGACAAACGGCTCGCAGTTCTTCATCGTACAGGCAAAAACGGCGCCGCCGCAGATGCTCGCGCAGATGGAGGAGCTTACCGACAGAGGCTATCCGAGAGAGTGCATCGACAATTATAAAGAAGTCGGCGGCACGCCGTGGCTCGATTTTCATCACACTGTATTCGGTCAGCTTATTGAGGGCAAGGACGTGCTTGAGGACATAGCGGCAGTTCGCTGCGGCGCAAACGACAAGCCGATGTACGACGTAACAATCGAAGCAATTGAAATAGCAGAATAAAGCGAGGGACCTTAACGGTCCCTCTTTTTTATGAAAAACGTTTAATCAGCAAATCGTGACAAATGCTTTCTTCCGTGTCGTCAAGCGGCGCGAGGTCGGCGCCAGTTGCGCGGCGTATGATTTCATCGGCAAATGCGGGATTTTTCGGCAGAACGCAGCCGTGAGCGTAGGTGCAAAAGGTGTTTTTAAAAAGCAGTCCTTCGCCCCTGTCCTCGCCGTTATTTCCAAAGCCGCTTACAACGCGTCCAAGCGGTGAAAGGCTGTCGCCGAGATACGTTTTGCCGCTGTGATTTTCAAAGCCTACGACATTCCCGAACGGCGTTTTGTAAACGATGTTTCCTATCATTCTTTCGCTTCCGCCAACCGTGTAAAAATTGAGCGCGCCCGAAAGGCTCATAACGCTTCCGTCGGCTGACTGATAATAGCTTCCGAGCAGCTGATAACCGCCGCAAATCGCAAGGATTGTTTTTTCGCTGTGAACGGCGTAGCTCAGCTCGTCGCTTTTTCTTTTCAGGTCGCGCGAAATAATATTCATTTCCCTGTCCTGACCGCCGCCGATAAAAAGTATATCAAAATCACCGAGCCTGTCGCCTGCTCCTACCTCGCGTACGTCGGGTTCATATCCCCTTTTTTGTAGCCGAAAGCAAAGACAGCGCACGTTTCCGCTGTCGCCGTAGAGGTTCATTTCCTTTGGATAGAGATGCGCGATAGTTATTCTCATTCCCAGAATTCCTTTCCGCCGAAGTAACGGCGCAGGCTTTTGCGTATTTTCATCATCGAAGTATAGTTTGCAAGAACGATTGTATAGCGCGAGCTTTTAACTATTTTCATCAGCTTGCTCATATCCTCGCCGTCGAGAGTTTCACAAACGTCAATGCCGCCGTATTTCAGCCGAAGCGTCATATCCCAGGCACGCAAGCCAAAGGTGTAAAATCGAGCGTTAACGCTGCTAAGGCAGTCAATATCGCTGTCCCACAGCCAGCTGACATCGCGCCCGTCAGCCGCATTGTCATTAATTGCAATAATTATGCTGTCCGCGCCTTTGATTTTTGACGCATACGAAGCGCACGAAGAAAAGCCGACAGGGTTTTTCACGAGCATAAGAAGCACGCTCGTTTTGTCATTTCTGAAATACTCAGTTCTTCCGAACGCGCCCTCAAAGCCGCAAAGCGAGGAAGCGCTACCGACGCCAAGCACGTCGAGCACGGCGGCGGCGCATATATAATTATATACATTATATATTCCGCCGAGCGTAAGGCTAACTGGCGTATTTGTACCGTTTGCTTTTAGCGTGAATTCTGAGCCGTTCTCACCGAGAAGCGTAATATTTTCTGCTTCATAATCAGCATTTTTCCTTGAATAGCCGCACCTTTTGCAGCGGTATTTTCCAAGATGTGCGAACACCCTGCTGTCATATAAAAGCTCAGCCGAGCACACGGGACAATAGCGCGCTTCCGATATATCAACGCCGCCGAAATTTCCGTTTACGCCAAAGGTGACAGTATCGTTATCAAAGCGCGAAAGCGAATACGTAAGCGGGCAGTCGGCGTTAAGCGCAAGAGTAGCGCACGGCATATTGCGTATGCTGTTTTCTATTGCGCCGAGCGTGTGCGTAACCTCGCCGTATCTGTCGAGCTGGTCGCGAAAAACGTTAGTCACGGCAAGCACCTCTGCGTCAAGATAGCGCGAAATCAAAGGAAGCGAGTTTTCGTCACATTCAAGAATTGCAAAATCCTTTTTGCACCTGCCGAAAAGCGTACTGTTGAGCACAAACGCAGTCGTAACGCCGCTTAGCATATTTGCGCCGCTCTTGTTAATAAAACAGCTTTTGTCGGCGTTTTCGAGCGCGTAGTTGAGAAGCGCGCAGGTAGTAGTTTTGCCGTTAGTTCCAGTAACGCATATAACTCGTACGCTTTGCGACAGCTTAGTAAGAATATCGTATTTGAAAAACAGCGCCGCACGTCCAGGAAGCGTTGTTGCGCCCTTGCCGAAAAGGCGAAGAAAAAACGAGGTTATCCTCGCAGACAGTATCGCAAAAAATATCATATTAAATTATATTGAAATAATTTGTATTTATGATAAAATATAACAAAAAGCGGAGGTATCGTTATGCTTGATAAAATCATAGAAATAGTTAAAGAAGCATCAAAAATATATAAAAGCGCGGGCGCTGACCTCGGTATAGAGATGAAAAGCTCGGGCGTTGACCTTGTTACAAAATTTGACAAGGAAATACAGGACTTTCTGATTTCAAGACTCAGCGAGGTTGTTCCCAAGGCGCAGTTTTTTGGCGAGGAGGGCGATGGAAACAAGGAGCTTACTGACGGCTACTGCTTTATCATCGACCCGATTGACGGCACGACGAATTTCATCAAAGGCTTTCAGCACAGCGCAATCAGCGTAGGCCTTGCAAAGGACAAGGAAATCGTCCTCGGCGTAGTTATGGACCCCGACCTTGACAACGTATATTATGCAGAAAAAGGCAAGGGTGCTTATCTTAACGGAAGAAGAATTCACGTCGGCGACTGCGATTTGAGCAGAAGCCTTGTGCTTTTCGGTACCTGCCCGTACGAGCACGAGCTTGCAAAAAGAACGTTTGAAATAACCGAGCAGGTATTTTATAAATCGCTCGAGGTAAGGCGCGCTGGCTCTGCGGCGCTCGACATCTGCTACGTTGCGGCGGGCAAAGCCGACCTTTACTTTGAGCTTATTCTCCGTCCGTGGGACTGGGCGGGCGCAACGCTTATTCTTAAGGAAGCAGGCGGCGTTTGCACAACCTGTGAGGGCGAGGAGCTTGACGCAGGTAAAATCAAATCCTACGCCTGCGGAAACGCTCACAATTTAAAGGAATTTTATGAAATATACAACGCTTAATTCATATCTTAAGGAGCTCTTCGGGTGCAAGGTATACAAGCTCGCGCTTGATGGCGGCTTTACTTGTCCTAACCGTGACGGAACGCTCGGAACAAGAGGCTGTATATTCTGCTCAAAGGGCGGCAGCGGCGATTTTGCCGAGGACAGAAGCCTTAGTATAAACGAGCAGATTGAACGCGGAAAAGCGAGAGTTTCTGCAAAAATCAAGGACGGAAAATACATCGCCTATTTTCAGGCGTACACTAACACATATGCGCCCGTCAGCGAGCTGAAAAGCAAGTTTACTAAAGCAATAAATCATCCCGATATTGCCGCGCTATCAATAGGCACCCGCCCCGACTGTCTTAGCGAGGACGTTATTGAGCTTCTCGATGAGCTCAACAAAATCAAGCCAGTTTTCGTTGAACTCGGACTGCAGACTATTCATAAAAAAAGCGCAGAGTACATACGGCGCGGCTATCCGCTTGAGGTTTACGACAAGGCTGTTGAGGATTTGCACAGTATCGGCGTAAACGTCGTAACGCACCTTATTATCGGACTTCCGAACGAGAGCGAGGAGGATATCCTAAATAGCGTAAAGTACGTGTGCAGACGTACTGACGGAATTAAGCTGCAGCTGCTTCACATACTTGAAGGCACCGACCTTGCCGACGAATACCGCGCAGGAAGGGTGAAGGTGCTGTCGCTCGAGGAATACTGCGACCTGATTGTAAAATGCGTAAGCGTTATTCCCGAGCGCGTTGTAATACACCGACTGACGGGCGACGGCGCAAAGCGCGACCTGATTGCGCCGCTATGGTCTGCGGACAAGAAAAAGGTAATAAACGCAATAAATAAAGCACTCAGTAGCTGAGTGCTTTTACTTATGCCGTTATTCAGAATAAAATGCGATTTCGTCAATGTAAGGTGTGCTGCGTGACTGGCGTATAACGAATATTGCGCCGATGCAGCTTGAATTAATTTTGATAATCTTCTTTGAGCCGATAATACCGCCCTTGCATACGCGCTTGTATTTTCCGTTCGGCTTAATTACGAACAGGTCAAATTTTTCAACCCTTTGCGACATACGGATGTCCTCGCTGATTGAGCAGTAGGATATTTTACACTCCGTCGGGAACTTGAATTCAAGATACCCGTCGCGCATTTCGCCGAGCTTTTTGACAAGCACGGGATTTTCATAAATAGCGGCAATTTTCTTGCCGAGATTTTTCAGCGTCCGCGTTTCCTTGCGCGAGATAACTCCCCTGTCATTCGGCGGAACGTTAAGAAGCAGAAACGCGTTGTTGCCGACGGAATTAAGGTACATTTCAAAAAGCTTTTTACTGCTTTTAACCGTGCTGTCGGTGTCGGGCGACCAGAACCAGCCCTTGCGTATAGACACGTCGACCTCGGCAGGATACCACGTAAGATTTGCGTTTTTTGATATAACCTTGCGCGAGCCTAAGTCCTCGTCAGACGATTTTATTTTCTGCAATTTTTCAGCGTCAGTAAGCGCCTGCTGAGAGCTTTTCTGGACAGTTTCTGCGCGCGTAAGATACTCAGGAACTACGCTGTATTCGCAGTCGCGCGCCTGTCCTGCTTCGTTGCCTACCCACCTGATATCGGGGCCGCAGATTGCGATATTTGCGTTTGGCTGAAGCGTACGAACGAGCTTATAATAGCGCTCCCAATCGTACTCAAATTCCTTTGCCTCAGCGCCCTTCGCACCGTCAAACCATACCTCGAATATTTCGCCGTAGCCCGTGAGAAGCTCCGTCAGCTGACGGCAGAAAATATCGTTATAAATCGGCGTAGCGTATTTTTCCTCGTGCATATCCCACGGCGAAAGATACACGCCGAAATCAAGCCCTTCGTCGCGGCAGGCTGACGCTGTCATACCAACGATATCAAGACCGTACGGCGATTTCATTACGTTAAAATCGGTAGTACCCGTGTTCCACAGGCAAAAGCCGTCGTGGTGCTTACAGGTAAGAATAATTCCCGTTGCGCCGCTTGCCTTTACTGCCTTTGCCCACTGTTTCGGGTTAACCGTTTCGATGTCAAAGTCCTCGACCTTTTCAGTTCCGTTTCCCCACTCTCTGCCCGTGGCAGTATTCATACCAAAATGAATAAAGCAGTAAAACGGCTTTTTGCTGTGCTCAACCTGAGCGGCAGTAGGACGTACGGCGATATATCGCTCAACCTCGCTGTCGTTGAGGGCTACGCCGCCGTTATTAGTCGTCCAGTTTTCTTCAAGTTTAATTTTCATAATCCGTACCCGTATTATAAAGGTTTATCTTGCAATATACTTATAAAACGCTGAGTCTGACGACTCCGTGCCGACAAAATTCATCTTGCCCTTTAGCGGAAGCTCGTCAAGCGTTTCCATATAATCATACTTAGTTACGCACTCGCCCTTTGTTTT
>JAFWKC010000079.1 GCA_017514345.1 Eubacterium sp. | reverse complement strand
TGACGTTTCGTTTACAACGTACGCCGACGAGGCAAAAATAAAATATCTCGGCGTTAATCCCGATACGATAAAAAATCACGGCGTTGTGTCAGAAGAGGTTGCGCGCGAGATGGCGCTCGGCGTGGCAAAAGCCGCTGACAGCGAGGTAGGCGTTGGCGTTACTGGTATTGCTGGTCCTACGGGCGGTACAGCTACAAAGCCTGTTGGTATGGTATGCTTCGGCTTTTGTATAAACGGTGAAGTTGTTACCTGCACAAAGCAGTTCGGCGATATCGGAAGAAATAATGTCAGAAAAGCGTCTGTTGAGTTCGTTTTTCAGACCTTGATTGATTGCTTACAATAATTAAAGGACAGTCAGGCGACTGTCCTTTATTTGTTTATCTTATTTTAATTCTCTGCGTATCAGCTTACCGTTGAAGGGGCGCGGAATTTTTTCGATATAAACAATCTGCTTCGGCACCTTAAAGGGCTCAAGCATTTTAGCAAGCTCGTTATGTATCATAACTGCGTCAAAGCTTTCCTCGTTTCTCGTTTCGACAAACAGCTTCGGAATTGAGCCGAGCATACTGTCGGGAACGGGTATACATCCGCAGTCAATAACGCCCTTTATCTGCTTTGCGGCGTTTTCTATTTCATCAGGTGAAACCTTTTTGCCGCCAACGTTAATGACTGAGCCCTGCCTGCCGAGGAGTATAATGTCGCCGTCCTCATCAAAATAAGCTATATCGTTTGTGTAAACAACGCCGTCAACAAGAACTGCGTTCGTTTCCTCCTCGTCGTGATAGTAGCCGCTCATATTCATCGCGCCTCTGCACGCAAGAAGCCCCGTGTTGTTTTCATCAGAGCTAATAGGCTTTCTGTCATCGTCAACAATAAGGATTTCTGCGTTCTTAGTAGGCTTGCCGATACAGTTTTCTTTGCTGTTTTCGGTATTGAAATTATATATCACGATACAGCCGCTTTCCGTACTGCCGTAAAAATTATAAAGCCTTGTGTTTGGAAGCAGCTCGCATATTCTTTCTTTATCAGCCTCCATAAGCGGAGCCGCGCCGAACTGAATATATCTAAGCTGGTCCTTGTATTCGCTGAACTTATCCTTTGAACGCTTGAGTATAAACGCAAGCGCAGTCGGCACAAGGTCAATAGAATTAACGTTGTATTCCTCAATCATACTGAAAAACTTTAACAGATTGAGTATGCTTGCAAGAATAACAACGCTTGCGCCAATAACCATATTAGCATAGTAGCGCCTTAGTCCGTGCGAGTGATTAAGCGGGGAGGGGATTAACTCAACGTTGTCCTCCTCCATCTCAACGCCGTACATAACGTTTTCTGCAAGGGCGATATTGTTTCTGTTTGTCAGTACAATTCCTTTTTCCTTGCCCGTTGTACCTGTGCTGAAAAGGATTTCGCAAACCTCGTCGCCGAGCGGCAAAGTGTAATCAGTCAGCGGCTCACAGCCTTCTGCTTCCTCTGCAAATGAAGTAATATCCTCGCCGCATTTCTTGTTCGTAATAACAAGAGCCGCGCTTACAGTATCAGCAAGCGCTTCAATTTTTTCAGCCGCCGAGTTATGCTCCATTGGCACAAAAACTGCTCCTAAGAGCTGTACAGCAAGCTGAAGCGCAAGGTATTCAACCGTCTGGCACGCTTCAATAACTACTGCGTCGCCGCTTTTTACGCCCTTATCCTGAAGGCAGGCTGCAAAGCGTTCTATCTTATTTTTGTACTCGCAGTACGTTACGCTGTTGTTATCATCAGCAAGACATAACTTATCAGGGTGTCTTTCGGCACCCTGAAAAACTGCTTCAACTATTGATTTTACCATTATGAAAGCTCCTGAATCATATCCCACATTGCGTTTACTGATTCAAAATACTGCGGCTGGATATATTCCATCGAAACGGAAATATCAAACATATCCTCAATCTCTGAAATAATATCAACAACAGTTACAGAATCAAGGATGCCCTTTTCGTAAAGCTTGTCCTCGTTTTCAAAGTCAATTCCCGGGAATTTTTCCTTGAGCATTTCGAGTAATTCGTTCATAATTTTATCTCCTTAATATTAAAATTCCTGATATATGAAACTGCTTGCGTCATAGCCAGGGCCGTAAATGCCGAATATCAGCACCATAAATACGCCGACGAGTATTACTACCCAGCGAAGCGCAAAGCTGTTTTCAGTAATAAGCTTATGGCGAACGTTCATCTTCTCCTGCATAATATCGCCCGCAAGAAGAATAATAATCGCAACTACGACAACAAAAATATTGTTTAAATCAAGGCCGTAAGAAACGAGCTGAGTTGAGCCGAGATATCTCATACCGAAGCCTGCGTTAACCATATTCCTGAAAATACCGATTGAGTCTGAAAAACGGTTTGCTCTGAAAAATACTCTGCCGACGCAGCATAGCGCAAAGGTACGCGCCATCTGGAACAGCGCAAAGCCCCACGACTCTGTTTTAACCTTAAGCAGCTTGTTAATCTTGGCATTGGTGTCCTCAAATATCTTGCTCGAAATAAGCAGGAACGCGTGGAACATACCCCAGGCAACGTATTTCCAGGACGAGCCGTGCCAGATACCCGTTATAATCCAGACTATAAGAATAGGGAAGCAGCTTGCAAAAAGCTCGCCTGCTTTTTTGTGTCCCTTTTTCTTGGCGTTCTTCTTTACACCCTTTACAAAGCCGCTCATCGAAACAGGGAAGTAGATGTAATCCTTAAACCATTCCTGAAGCGAAATGTGCCATCTGCGCCAGAATTCAAGCATCGACCTTGAAAAGTACGGATGATTGAAGTTTTCGGCAAGCTTAATGCCGAACATTTCCGACGCACCCGAAACGATATCAATACAACCTGAAAAGTCGCAGTAAATCTGTATTGAGTACGCAACGGTTGCAAGAACAAGAATAAATCCGTGATAATCCTTGTAGTTGTTGTAAATATTGTCTACGAAAAAGGCAAGACGGTCTGCGATTACAAGCTTCTTGAAGAAGCCCCATATAATCAGCATTACGCCGCTCTGAATATTATACGGGTCAAATTTTACGCCGTTTTTAATCTGGTCGTTAAACTTGTTGTATCTGTCAATCGGTCCCTGCACGACGTGAGGGAAGTACATCAGATACGCGGCGTAGTTGATAATATTCGTTTCGTATGTATATCGCTTCCAGTAAATATCAAGCATATAGCTGAGCGCCATAAAGGTATAAAAGGAAATACCGATAGGAAGCACAAACTTGATTACGTCAAAGCTTTTGTCAAGCCCTATAAGCTTGTTGATGGCGTTGACGTTTTTTATAAAGAAGTTTGAATACTTACATACAACAAGCAGCGCGACTGGAATAATCATCGAAAGGTTCAAAACAATTTTTGCGTGCTTCTTTGATTTTTCCCTTATTGCTTTCTTTTCGCTCATTTCAGTTGCCTGAGCAAGCCTGCCGTCTGCTTTTTGATAAATCTTGCCCATAAATATACCAGCAAAGAAGCTGACATACAGCGTCGTAATAATGAACGGTAAATATTTAACTCCGAGTATGCAGTAAAATACGAAGCTGCCTGCAAGCAGAGTGTATTTTTGCAATCGCTTTGGTGTGAGATAGTAAACAATCAGCACAGCAAGCGAAAAGAGCAGAAAACTGGCGGTTTGATAACTCATTTAAACTCTCCCGTTTTAACTATTTTTCATCAGTAACTGTAACACCGAAATACTTGTATTTGCTCCATACGGTGTTGTCGCCGTCTTTTTTGTAGGCTATTGCCGTATAGGTGTACGTTTTGTCGGCGTCCGCCTTGTCCGTGTAAGTCGTGACGTCTGACGGCAGCTCGCAAATCTGCGACCACCAGTAGCCTGAGTCGTAGTTTCCTTCTTTACGGTAGATGCGGTAGCCGTCTGCAGATTTATCGAGCTTTACGTTGATTTCAATCTCGCCCTTACCCTCGGCGCTTGCGGAAATCTTCGGCGCCGCAAAGCTGTTGTCAATCTGGAAGGTGTATTCCTGTTCAAGAGAATACGCTTTTATCATATTCTGATAATCAACGAGCGCCTCGTCCCAGCTCTTCTTAGCCTTGTATGAGTCGTCGTATCGCTTGTCCTTAAAATCGTAGTTATTCAAAAGGTATTCAGCGATAAATTTAGTCGTTTTAACGCTGCCGTGAATATTCGGGTGATTATCGTTGTAGTAATCGGTTGTCAAATCAAGTCCGATAGAATCCATCAGCTTTTTGTCCTGCATATCAAGTACAGGATATCCAGCTTCCTCTGCAAGCTGCTTTGCGTAATTGATGTGCTGATGTATGTCAATAGTTTTGCCCGCCGTCGGAACAATTATGAACATTGCGTTTGCATTATTTGCCTTGATTTGCTCAAACAGGCGCGACATACATTCCTTTATTTTCTGTGCCTGCGGTGATTCGCTGTTTACTTCGTCGGTTTCCTTGTACAGCTTTTCGACATTTCGTTTGCGGTATTTATACTGCTTATAATGCGGTGCGCCTTTTACACCGTCAAGCTCCTTATGATAATCTGTTCCGTCCCAGTCGGTCCATTTGTCGTGATATCTTACAAGAGGGAAGAAGTATTCGCTGTTTTCCATATATTTCATTTCAGCGTTGTCAAGCAGGTATTTTGTGAGCTTAACCTTGTTGAAGGAAAACGGCATATAATCGAGTATTGCGTGAAAAGCATAAAGCTGGTCTTTTTCAAAGTATTCGCAAACCGTACCGAGGTTGAACACGTAAAGCGCGTTCGGCTGAGTTTTTACTGCTTCTGTAAAAATGTACTCAGCAGCGTATATCGGCTGATGCGGTGTAGCAAGAGTAAATGCGTTAATACCGTAATTCTGCCACGCCATCATAATATTGAAGTTTGCGTACGAGGTGCTTGAACTGATAAACACGGCGTCAAGCGAATCATCCTTTTCCTTGTAGAAGCCGTGCATAAGCGAATAGCAGCGGTCATCCTCAGGCTGAACAAATATTGTAGAAAAGCTGTTAAAAATCATAACGAATACTAACAGCAAGCCTGTTGTACTCAAAAAGAATTTGAAAATGCCTTTTCTTCGTTCCTTCTTGTCCATTTATACTATCCCTTTATAAAATATTATTAAATTTAGTATAATTAAATTGTCCTTCAAAGTCAAGAAATTGTGTTGTTATTATCAATTTTTGGTAAATATAGTGGTATTCGGTAAGTTATTTTGTATATTTTTAATATTGCAATTTATTATAAATTAATTATAATTGTATTTGTATTACTCTGTTATTATGGGGGAAATGTATATGAAAATGATAATTAACGGAAAGAGTGTTCCTTCTTCAAACGGTATAGAGCTTGACGTTTATAATCCATATAGCGGCGAAGTAGTTGATACCGTTCCGTCGGCAAGCAAGGAGGATATTGACCTTGCTGCCGAGTGTGCCGTTAAGGCTCAGAGAGAATGGAGAAAGGTTCCCGTTCATAAAAGAGTTGAGCTTGCGAATAAATTTCTTGCAATTGTGCGCGAAAACAAGGAAGAGCTCGCTCAGCTTCTTACTGCCGAATCGGGCAAGCCCATCAGGCAGTCAAGAATAGAGATTAATAACATTTTTATTTCGTGGAAAGCCTTTTGTGAAAAAGCAAAGCATCTTTACGGCTCAGTTATTCCTGCTGGACAGGAGCAAAACCACGACGGCGACATCGTTTTTACAACACGCGAGCCAATCGGCGTAGTTGCGTGCGTTATTCCGTTTAATTTCCCTTGTAATCTATTTAACCAAAAGGTTGCGCCTGCAATCCTTTCGGGTAACGCGGCTATAGTTAAGCCTTCAATGGAAAACCCGCTTACTGTCGGTAAGCTTGTTGAATACCTCAACGAAGCAGGTATACCTGCAGGCGTCGTTCAGTACGTTACGGGCAAGGGAAGCGAAATCGGCTCGTTTATTTCAGAAAATCCGAAAATCGACGCACTAACACTTACAGGCTCAACTGCCGTAGGCGTTCAGGTTGCAAAGTCTGCGGCAAGCTCGCTCAAGACAGTTGCACTTGAGCTTGGCGGTAATGACGCTTTTGTAGTTCTTGAGGACGCAACGCTTGAACAGGCAGTAAACGAGGCTGTTAAGACGCGTTATTTTAACGCAGGACAGATTTGCTGCGCGCCAAAGAGATTTATTATTCACAAATCATTATATAAGGAATTCCTTAACCGCTGTGTTGAGGAAGCAAGCAAGTTTGTTATCGGCGCACCAACAGATGAAAATACCGATATCGGTACGCTTATCAGCGAGGCTGCGGCAGAAGAGGTCGAAAGACAGATTAACCTTACTGTTGAGCAGGGCGCAAAGCTCATCTGCGGCGGTGACAGAAACGGCGCAGTTATGTCCTTCTGTATTCTTGCCGACGTTCCGTATGACGCTGACGTTATGCACGATATGGAAGTATTCGGTCCCGTTATGGCATGCACCTCTTTTGAAACTGAGGAGGAAGCTATTGCGCTTGCAAACGATACAAAATACGGACTCGGCGCAAGCGTGTTTACTAACGATATGAAAAAGGCTGTTAAGTTCTCGTCTGAATTTCAGGCAGGAGCCGTTGTCATTAACGGTTCAAGCTATTTCAGA
>JAFWKC010000078.1 GCA_017514345.1 Eubacterium sp. | reverse complement strand
ACTGTTTCGTAGCCGCATGGACTATTAATGTGGATGTTCGAAAGATTTTGAATTAAATATCCTTTTTTAGGGCTGTCCTTCGGGGCAGCCTTTTGTACATCATATGCGTTTTTGTACAAATAGTTGTAAAATTTGCATTATATAATTATTAAGAAAATTGCAATCCACTTGACAATTTGCTGATATTTAGTTATAAATAAAATATTAATTTAAGTATTTGGCAAATTTTGCTATCATAGATTTTTACTAACAGATTTATCCGAAACGGAGAAGCTAATGATAAGCATAGACAAAAAGGAACTAAGGCATATTATCAAGGTTTCTGTCAAAATTCTGTCCTTTGCGCTTGTATTTGTGCTGATTGTGGAAATTCTTTCGCTCACGACGTTTTCAAAAAAGAACGCTGCTAATTACAAAACGGCACTTAACAAGGCATACGCGTTTTTGAAGGAGCCAGACAATACAATAGATGTGCTCGGTATAGGCAACAGCGACCTTTATTCCTCTGTCGTTCCCGCTCAGCTGTGGAGCGATTACGGATATACGTGCTCGCTTATTTCCTCACCGCGCCAGACGCCGCAGAAGTCGTACAAAATGCTGCAGACGTTTTATGAAAAGCAGAAGCCGAGCGTCGTTATTATCGAAATTGATATGCTGTACGACGATATGGTTGCCGACAGGGCGGATATTGTCAACGACGAGAATATGCTTGATTTCTTTTTTGACCGTATGTCTTCCGACGCTCTTGATAATTACGTTTATGATATTTTTCCGCTTTTTACGTTTCACGATAAGTGGAAAAAAGCTGGCAAAGGCGACGACATTCCTGATTCTCACGGCTATAAGTATTCCTCTGATTTGCACAGAGTGAAAATCGGCGACTATATGAAATATACTGACAAAAAAGAGCCGATTAAGCTTATACACAGCGAGTATCTTAAGGAAATGGTTAATTATTGTAAGGAACAGGGAAGCTCTGTAATCCTGATGGAATCTCCGTCGATTACCTCCTGGAATTACGAACGGCATAATGCGGCGCAGGAGCTTGCTGATGAAAGCGGCGTCGAGTTTATTGACCTCAATCTGCTTCCCGACGAGATTGGCGTTGACCTCAATATGGCGTTCAGGGACAAGGGAAACCATCTTAATTATTTCTCTGCGTGCGAGGTTACTAAGCTGCTTGGAAAGTACATATCGACTCATTTTGAAATGACCGACAGGCGCGGCGACAGCAGCTACAAATTCTATGATGACAGCATCAAACGTTTTTATAAGCAGATTGCGCCTGATTTGAAAAAGTACGAAAACGTATAAATTCATTGAAATAATACTTAAAATCTGGTATAATATTTCTGTTAATTTTAAATACGGAGAATTGTATGAAAAATATACTTGAATTTTTGGAAAAAGACGCGCTGAATTATCCCGACAAGACTGCCTTTGTCGACAGCGAGGAGTCGCTAACTTACTCAAAGGCGCTTGAGCTTTCACAGCGTATCGGTACCTGTCTTGCTGCGCTCGGCACGAAAAACAAACCCGTTGCCGTGTATCTTGACAAGAATGTAAGAGCGCTTACGGCTATGTTCGGCGTCGTTTACAGCGGAAATTTCTACGTTATGATTGACGGCGAAATGCCTGCCGACAGAATCGAAAGGATTTTTACGACCCTGCAGCCCGTTGCTATCATCACCGACGGCGCGCGTATTGACGCGGCGAAAACTCTCGGCGTGGATAACATTTTTACCGTCGACGAGGCGGAAAAGTGCGAAATTGACAGCGAAAAGCTCGCTGAAATCAGGGACGTTCAGATTGACACCGACCCGCTTTACGCGCTTTATACCTCTGGCTCAACGGGTATGCCTAAGGGCGCCGTTCTCACTCACCGAAACGTCATCGCGTACAGCGAATGGACGGTTAATACGTTTAATTTTACTGACGAAACAGTTTTCGGCAACCAGACGCCGTTTTACTTTTCAATGTCGGTTACCGATATTTTTTCTACGCTTCGTGCGGCTTGCACGCTCGTTGTAGTACCGAAAAGCTACTTTTCCTTCCCGATGATGCTCGTTGACTATCTTAACAAGAATAAGGTCAACACAATCTATTGGGTGCCGAGCGCGCTGTCAATCGTTGCAAATCTTAAGCTGTTTGACCTCGCAAAGCCCGAGTATTTAAAGATGGTGCTGTTCGCTGGTGAGGTAATGCCGACAAAGCAGCTCAATTACTGGATTAATTCGCTTGACAAAAGCATTGTTTACGCTAACCTCTGCGGTCCAACGGAAACGACTGATATTTGCACTTACTACGTTGTTGACAGGGCGTTTTCAGACGATGAGCCGCTCCCGATAGGCAAGCATTGTAACAATTGCGACGTGTTTATCCTGAAGGACGACGGAACTCAGGCAGGCGTCAACGAGGAGGGCGAGCTTTTCGTTCGCGGCTCCTTCCTTGCACAGGGCTATTATAACAACCCCGAAAAGACTGCCGAAGCGTTTGTGCAAAACCCGCTTAATACTGCGTATCCCGAAAAGGTGTACAAAACGGGCGACCTCGTAAAGATGAACGAGCGCGGCGAAATTATGTACATCTGCCGCAAGGACTATCAGATTAAGCATATGGGCTACCGTATTGAGCTCGGCGAGATTGAAACAGCGGCAAGCGCCTGCACGGGAATGCAGGAATGCGTCTGCGTATACGACGAGGACGAGGACAAAATCGTTCTTGTTTACAGCGCGAAAAAGACGAGCGAGGAGCAGATTATGGAGGAGCTTTCAAAGAAGCTCACATCCTACCTTATGCCAAACAGACTCGTTAAAATGCGTACGCTTCCTCACAACCAGAACGGAAAAATCGACCGCAAGGCTATCAAAGCCGAGGTTACTGAAAATAAATAATATTTGACAGGAGAGAGATATTATGGACAGAATTATCGAAATTATCAAGGAAATCAAGCCTGGAGTTGCAATCGACGAAAGCACAAAGCTTCTTGACGACAAGGTGCTTGATTCGCTCGCTATCGTGTCGCTCGTTGCAGAGCTCAGCGACGAATATGACGTTGATATCACCGCACGCGACATTATGCCAGAAAACTTCGGCACGGTTGCCGCTATTAAAGCTATGATAGAAAGACTTGAAGACGAGGACTAATTTATGATTAGTTATACCTCCTTTGCATTCTTTATACTCTATTTTGGTATAACGTATCTGCTTTACATCATTTTTCCGCAAAAGGCGAAATGGTGTGTTCTTCTTGCAGGCTCTTATGTATTTTACTTCATATCCTCAAAGGGACATATCGTGTCGCTGCTTGCCGCAACGCTCATCGTGTGGGGCGCAGGACTGTGGATTGAAAAGCTCAACGCCACACTAAAGGCAAAGCGCAAGGGACTTGAAAAGGCAGAAAAAAAGGCGCTGAAGAAAAAGTACTCACGTTACAAAAACTGGGTGCTTACCTTCGGCGTAATTCTGACTTTATCCCTGCTTCTTGTAAGCAAGTACACGAATTTCTTTATCGGTACTGCAAACGCGCTGTTCAAGACGGGTATAGGCGAGGTTGATATAGTTCAGCCGCTCGGAATATCCTTCTATACAATGATGGCGATAAGCTATCTTATCGACGTCCATTCGGGCAAATACGCGGCTCAGAAAAATCCGTTCAGAGTAGGGCTTTATCTTGCATTTTTCCTGACAATCGTCGAAGGACCTTTTGCACGATACGACCATTTCGGCACTCAGCTTCAGGAGGGCAAACGCTTTGACCCGTCCGACTTTGTTTACGGTGCTGAGCGCGTTATGTGGGGACTTTTCAAGAAGGTCGTTATCGCCGACAGAGCAGCGGAATTTGTTGATGTTGTTTTTGACAACAGCAACAAGTATTCTGGCGTCGTTGTAGCGGCTGCAATACTGTTTTATACGCTCCAGCTTTACTGTGAATTCTCGGGCGTTATGGACGTTATGTGCGGACTTGGCGAAATGATGGGGCTTAAGCTACCCGAAAACTTCACGCGTCCGTTCTTTGCAAAGAGCATTAACGAATTCTGGCAGAGATGGCACATCACGCTCGGCGCTTGGCTGAGGGATTATATCTTCTATCCGATTTCGTTCTCAAAGCCGTTTATGAACGCTTCTAAGAAGGCGAGAGCGAAGTTCAGCCCTTATTACGCAAACCTTATTCCTACTGCAGTCGCGCTGTTTTTCGTCTGGTTTTCAAACGGCTTCTGGCACGGCGCAGGCTGGAAATACATAGTTTACGGACTTTATTACTACGTTCTTATGATGATAGGAATGTTTATGGAGCCGCTTTTCCGCAAGCTCTGCGAAAAGCTGAAAATCGACAGAACGTCAAAGGCGTTCGGTATTTTCCAGATGCTCAGAACGTTTGTTATCGTTAACTTTGGTATGCTCATTTTCAGAGCAGACACTCTCACACAGGCAGGCAAAATGCTTGTTTCAATAGTTACTAATCCGAATATCCGCGCTATGCTTCCAGGCGCTCATAACGGACTCGGTCTTGATATCAACGACTATATTATTATCGTGCTCGGCGCGTTTATCGTATTTGTATTCGGACTCGTACAGGAAAAGGGCGTTGATATTAGAGCGAAAATTGCAAAGCTTCCGTTTATTGTCAAGTTTATTATGTTTATGGCGTTCCTTTTCGTAATCGTTATTTTCGGCGCTTACGGCGAAGGCTACGGCAAGGTTGATTTGATATATGCAAACTTCTGATATGAAAACAAAAAAGCTGAAAACACTTATAAAAATAATAGCGTTTGCTTTAGTTGCGGCAGTACTTCTTGAGGTACTGTCTGTTACTGTTTTCACAAAAAAGAACGGCGGCACGGCGTACAGAAACCATTTTAACAAAACGTATTCGTATTTCTACGAGCCTGATAACAGCATACAGGTGCTCGGTATCGGCAACAGCGATTTGTACTCAGGCTTCGTTCCTACAAAGCTGTGGGAGGATTACGGCTATACAAGCCAGATGATGGGCTCGCCGCACCAGACGCCGCTTCAGTCATATTATTATCTGAAGGATATTTTTCAAAAGCAGTCGCCAGAGGTTGTTATTATCGAGCTTGATATGCTTTATAACTCTACTGTTGACGAGGCGCCCGAGCCTGAAAAAAACAAGCTCGACGTGATGTTCAACTATCTTGATACCGATGATTTTCAGGCTGTGATTTTTAACAAGCTGTCGATATTTACCTTCCACGATATGTGGAAGAGCATCGTCAACCGCGACTTTGATATGCGTACGCCGAATTCGCACGGCTACAAGTATTTCAGCGCGTTCAAGGAGGTTGACGTAAAGCCGTATATGTTCAAAACGGACAAGGTTGAGTCCGTCCACGAAAACAGGCTTCATCAGCTTGATATGATGATTGATTTGTGCAAGCAAAAGGGCTGCGAGTTCTTCTTTGTAGAAATGCCGACGATGACGTCGTGGAATTATGAGCGTCACAATGCGGCAGTACAGCTTGCCGAAAAATACGGCGTTGATTTTGTTGACTTAAACCTTCTGACCGACGAAATGGGGCTTGACCTCGAAATCTCGTTCCGCGACGACGGAAATCACCTCAATTACGCAGGAGCCTGCACGGTAACTGAGTATATGGGCAAGTATCTCAGGGATAATTATAACCTTGAGAACAGAGCAAACAATCCCGATTACGATTACTGGAACGACAGTATTGCAAAATTCCGCAAGGAAATGAAAAAAGAGGACAAGCGCCGCGCCGACGAGCAGGCAGAAGAATAAAAGAGGTTGCTTTTGCAACCTCTTTTTAACTGCTTATTTATAAACCCTCGGTATTCTCGGGTTTACCATAAGCGGAGAGATGTCGACGCTTGCGACGTCGCCTGGCTTTATGTCCGTTCCCGTGACGTCAACTGCCGTGTGTGAAAGACCTATTCCGCCGATAACGTAGTGCATTTCGCCGTTAATTCTTACGTACATCTGCTGCTTCTTGAGGAAGCGCTTGAACACGGAAAGCACGTAGCGGAAATCGTACAGCTCCTTTTCCTTTGCAAGCCCGAAGCCGTCGTAGTGTCCTATCGGCACAATGGCGATTTTTGTTTCACGCGTAGTTGTGTAAAGCCCGTTGTAGCCAATGCTGTAGCCCTTCGGCACAACCTTTGTGTCAACAACCTCGGCTTCGAGTACGCCGAGCCTGTTCAGTCCGCTCTTGCTTCGCGTAATAACTCTGCCCGTGAACGCTGAGCCTATCCTTACCGCGTCGAGGCAAACGTCCTCAACGTTGAGCAGAGCAGGGGAGTTTGATGCGTGCATAACGCCGATATCGCCGACGGCGTTTTTTATCTGATTTGCAGTATCCTTGAAAACGGCAAGCTGAGCCTTCGTAAGCTCGGTATTCCTGAACGCAGACGAAAAGTGCGTGTAAATGCCTGTGAATTTCAGGTTGGGAAGCGAGTAACACTTAATCGCGTCTTCAACCTCGCTCGGCATAAAGCCGTAGCGTCCCATACCAGTGTCGATTTTTAGGTGGCACTTTGTCGTCACGCCGAGCCTTGCGGAAACCTCGCTCATTACCTTTGCGCTTTCGGCAGAGCCGATAGTTGCCGTCGCGCCGTTTTTTGCGATGATTTCTGCTTCGCTTTCTATACAGGTTGAGCGCATAACGAGTATGTCCTCGTCGTCAAGCACCTCTTTCAGCTCGGGGATATCCGTAACCTCCGTTACGGCAAAGGTGGTGATGCCATGTTCCTTCAGAACAGAGGTAAATTCCTTAATACCAAAGCCGTAGCCGTTGCCTTTGACAACCCCTATAACGGGTACGCCCGCCTTTTTCTTTACAAGCTCGATGTTTTCGTCGAGCGCTTTTTTATCAATTACGTATCTTGACATAATAAATTCCGTTTTATCTGATTTTTTTGAGTACTTCCGTGCCTACGTTGTAAAGCTTGTAAACGGGCTTGTTGATAACGTAGTCAAATTCACCGATAAATTCCTTCATATATCCGCCGAAGCCGTGCTTGAAGCGCCACAGTCCGTAATGCGGGTTGTCTGGATTCTGGCAGTCGCCGCTTATTCCGCCGAAGTCGTAAACCTTGCAGCCGCACTCCATACCCCATTTAATCATAGCCCATTGAAGAGCGTAGTTAGGATAAACGTTTCTGTGTGCATTTGACGAAGCGCCGTACTGGTACTTCATAACGTTTTGTCCCCACTTGATTGCAAGCGTTCCTGCAATCGGCTTGCCCTCATAGTAAGCCATATAGAGCCTTGCGTCGTCAGTCATACAGTCGAGTATCTTTTCAAAATACCACTTAGGACGTGTAGAAAAGCCGTCGCGCTCTCCCGTTTCCGCCATAATTGCAACAAAGTCGTCAAGCGCTTCCTTGCCGCAGATTTTAACCTCAACGCCCTTTTTCGGCGCCTTTCTGATACGGTTGCGGTAATCGCTCTTGAAGGTGAGCATAAGCTCGTCCTCGCTCATACCGTTGTAATCAAAGCAGTATACAAATCTCGGCTGAACGTTTTCAAAATCCATACAGCCTGGATTAAGCTCAACAAAGCCTTTCTTGATAAGATGCTCCTTGTAAGCCTGATTTTCTATTACGATTTCTGGGTCGATTTTAAGGCAGTATGCCTTGTATTCCTTGCCGATTTTCAGAAGCGCGTCAAACAGCTTGTCAAACGTTTCAAAGTCGTCCTCGTCAGCCACAAAGCCGCGGCACGCGTACATAAGCGAGTTGTTGATTACTGGAATGGAACGGATAAGCACGGCGGCGGCACCCTTTATTTCGTCGCCGTCCTTGAGCATAACTGCCTCCCACTTCCACGCGGACTTAACCTTAGCCCACTTTGACGAGTGCTGAAACAGTCCCTTCGGGTGTTTTTTTATGAACTCCTCGTACTGTTCAAGATTGTCCTTTGTAACTCTTTCAATCATAGCGATTTCTCCATTAAAGTATTTTCGTTTTATTATAACATATATTATACGATATGCAAATGTTTTTTATATACAAATAGGGTATATTGTTGAAAAAGATTTTTCAGTATGCTATAATGAATTTATCAAAAATAAGGAGTTTGTTTTATGAAAAAGGTTTTATCAATACTGCTGTCATTAGTAGCGCTTGTCAGCGTGTTTAACTGTGCGATTACTTCGTACGCTGATACTGTGATAAAAACGGACTATGATGAATTATATTACAGCTATTATAACGGCGGCGGCTTTGAAATCGGTCAGCGCTCAGCAATTAAGATTAAGTTTTCTGCTGACGCTTATTGTGATTTTTATTTGTACGAAGCTGGTAATTACAATTATGAGCTGTTTGTTCAGAAATTTACAAAAGGCGTAGAAACAACGGTCATTCTTCCAGCAGGCGACTATGAATACGAAGCAATATACGTCGACGAAGATTATTATGACGACCCTCATTATTACGTTGAGGTTACTGACGTTTCTGTTCAGCCAACCTCAATTACGATGAAAACAAAAAAGAAAAATCTTTCTGTCGGCGGCAGCTTTAAGCTCAGCTACGTTCTTGGTCCGTCGGGAGCTATTTACGGCAGAGAGTCTTACTGGAGCTCAAACACAAGCGTTGCTTCCGAATATGAAGGCGAGGTTTTCGCTAATAATCTTGGCAAATGCAAGGTTTACGCAAAAATCCCTAACGGCAAAACGGCGGCTTGTACGGTTACGGTAAATTCGTGCGATTTGTACCTGCTCAATAATATGTCAATTCCGCTTCCTAAGATTAACGGCAACAAAAAGGTTAAGTGGAAGTCTGGTAACTCCGCTGTTGCAGCTGTCAAGGGACAGAAGGTAAGGGGCAAAAAGGCAGGCAGCGTTACGCTTAATACAACGTATAAAAAGACGAAGTATAAAACGAAAATCCGTGTCGTTGATTATAATAAGATGCTTAAAAAGTGCAAGAGCAATCTTCGCGACAGGCTTCTTGACCCCGATTCGCTGAAGATATATCATATCTGGTGCGGCTATAACGACGACGGTTATCCTGCAATCTGGCTCGACTACGGCGCTAAAAATCCGTTCGGCGCTTACGTTCGCGGCAACTACAAGGGCTATTACTACGACTACAACAAAAAGAGCAAAAAGTTCAAGTTTGACGGCTACACCTCTGATTACAGAGGCTCGCTGCGCTACGAAAAGAAAGTTAAATAGTATTTTCTCTGCCTTGTGCTTTGCACGGGGCAGTTATTTATTATATAAATTATAATATTATGTTGAAATTTGAAAAGATTAGTGTTAATATATACTATATACTGTATTTTGGGGCATAATATCCACGAGGTGCTATTATGTCAGAGGATACAGAGAAAAAAGAACAATTCGAAGAAGAACAGCAAGGCGAGTCGGCGTTTGAAACTGGCTCGATAACTGTTGAAAAAAGCGGCCACTTTATTCACTGTCTGACTATTATCGGTCAGATTGAGGGACACTTTATTCTTCCGAGTCAGAACAAAACAACTAAATACGAGCACGTTATTCCGCAGCTTGTCGCTATCGAGGAAAGCAAGGATATCGAAGGACTTTTGATAATCCTTAATACCGTCGGCGGCGACGTCGAGGCAGGACTTGCAATCGCAGAGCTGCTTTCGACTATGAGCACGCCAACGGCTTCTCTTGTACTCGGCGGCGGTCATTCTATCGGCGTTCCGCTTGCAGTAAGCTGTAAAAAGAGCTTTATCGTACCGAGCGCGACAATGACTGTTCACCCCGTACGGATGAACGGAACGGTTCTCGGCGTTCCGCAAACGCTGTCTTATTTTGAAAAAATGCAGGACAGAATTGTGAATTTTGTAGAGAACAATTCAAGGATAACGGCAGAGGATTTCCGCGCGCTTATGATGAAAACAGGCGAGCTGATTATGGACGTCGGCACGGTGCTTGACGGCGAGGGCGCCGTTGAGTGCGGGCTGATTGACGAGCTTGGCGGTCTTTCGGACGCGCTTAGCTTTATCGAAAGCGTAATCGAGGTGGAAAACAAGTGCTCTACACAGTAGTTGATACCGACTACGTTCTTTTCGGCGTCGGCGAAAAAGCCGATAGTATTCAGCGTTCTACCAATCCCTTTGATTATATCCGAGGGGGCTGGTTTCTTGATAACAGCGTGATGTACAGAGGAGTTAACAATGTCAATATTAAGTTCAATTATCCAATCAATTTTACAAGCAATATTCGAGATTCTGCCGATTAGCGCGTCTGCTCATTCGGCGGCGTTTCACGAATTCGCAGGCAGGGCGGACGGCACCTGCTCTGCGATAACGGGTATTGTACATATGGGAATTGCGGTAGGCATTATCGCCGCAACCTTTAACGTGTTTGCAAGGCTTTTCAAGGAGTTTATCGCAACCTTCAGCGATATGCTGTCAAAGAGCCTTAAGGGCTCGTCAAAAAAGCCTGCGCGCAGATTTATGTATCAGACGATGATAAGCTTCGTGCCGCTTCTTCTCTGGCTCATACCTTTTGGTAAAAGCGGCTTTCTTTTCACAGTTTTACATAAGACAAGCTATAACGGCACTCTTCTTGACGAGGGTATATTTATGCTGCTTACAGGCGCGCTTGTGCTTGCAGCGGCAAGACAGCTCGGACTTTCGAGAAACGACAAGAGCATTAGCTTTGGACTTGCCGTATTAGTAGGCTTCTTAATTCTTCTAATGCTTCCTATGTCGGGCTTTTCGCTCCTTTGCGGAATATTCTCGGTGCTCGTTTTGTGCGGCGTTGCACGCCGTCCTGCGCTCAGATATGCGCTTGTAATCACAGCGCCCGTTATGCTCGTTTACGGTATTGTTGAAACGTGCATCGGAGAAAGTGCGGGAGTTGTTGCAGGAATTCTCGCCGCAGTAATCAGCGTTGTTGTTTCGTTCCTCGCAGTCAAGGTGCTTCGCTTTATCATCAAGAATAATTATTTCTAATACTTTGGTATATACGGTTTGGGCTTCGGATTTATTATCGGCGTTGTCGGTATCTTCCAGTTAGCTCTTAATTAAGGATAGATAGTAATGGCTAATAACACTAAGAAAAAAACGCCTGCAAAGAAGTCGGCGCCGCAAAAAAAGCAGCCCGCTCCTAAGCAGCAAAAGCAGCTCACAGACGAGCAAATTGAACAACGCAAGGAGGACAATGCAAGGATAATAAGCATTGTCATTTTCGCATTGTCCGTTTTGTTTTTCTTTATCGCCGTTGTCAGCGGCGAGGGCGTGTGGAACATCGTTCACAGCTTTTATATCGGTCTTTTCGGCTGGTTTGCGGCAATAGTTTTTCCGCTTCTGTGCATTACATACTCGGTGCTGTACACGGTCAAAAAGCCTAATAAGAATATGACGTACGAGGTCGTGTCGATTGTAATTCTTGTTATTATGATTTCTGCGTTTATTCATATCGTACAGAATACAAGCGGCTCGTCGTTCGGCGAAACCGTAAAATCAGCGTATATCTACGCACCCGAAAGCTTTAACGGCGGCTTTTTCGGCGGCGTAATCGGATGGCTGCTGCTGACGCTCGGAAAAGCGCCTGCGATTATCGTTGATTTGCTTGTAATACTTGTTGATATTCTTCTTTTGTCACGCGTTACAATTAATCAGTTTTTCAGAAACACGACCAAGCCCGTGAAGAAGGTTGTTGAAAAAGCAACGCCGTATATTGAAGAGCGCCGCGAAAAAAGGCAGTTCAGAAATATTGATATTCCGCTTGATGATGAACCGCCGAGAAGCACGGACAAGCAAACTAAAAAACAAAAGCGCGCTGACGATGAATTAGGCGACGATGCTACTGCAGATATTATCCGTGAGATTAACGAATCAACGCGCCGTAACCAAAAGGAACGCACGGAGCCGTCAAAAAGCATCGACGAAATTGTTGCCGACGCAAGCGGCGACAAAAAGGCTGACGACAAAAAGAAGCTCGAAAATGCTCCCGTTCCCGAGTTTACCGTGTCAGACGACGAGCTTCACGCTACCGTTGAGGAATACAAGCTTCCGCCGATTAATCTGCTTAAAAACGTAAAGAAAAAGTCCGCGCGCGACGTCAGCAACGAGCTAAAGAGCAACGCAAGCCTGCTTGTTGATACGCTTGCTTCGTTCGGCGTTTCTGCAGAAATTACCGATATATCGCGCGGCCCGACGGTTACGCGATATGAGCTTAAGCCTGCAGCGGGCGTAAGAATTTCAAAAATCACAAATCTTTCCGACGATATCGCGCTTAATCTTGCCGCAACTAATGTCAGAATAGAAGCTCCTATTCCAGGTAAGGCGGCTGTCGGAATAGAAATTCCCAATACGGTCAAAAACACCGTTTCGATGCGCGAGATTATTGATACCGACGAGTTTGACAAGCAGAAATCTCTGCTTTCGGCAGGTCTTGGCAAGGATATTGCTGGCAACAGCGTATTCTGCGACGTTGCAAAGATGCCTCATCTGCTTATTGCAGGTACGACTGGCTCGGGTAAATCCGTATGTATGAACTCGATTATCGTGTCAATTCTTTACAGGGCGAAGCCTAACGAGGTTAAGTTCCTGATGATTGACCCGAAAAAGGTTGAGTTTTCAAAATATGAAAACATTCCCCACCTTCTCGTTCCAGTCGTAACCGACCCGCGTAAGGCGTCGGGTGCGCTCGGCTGGGCAGTATCTGAAATGCTCAAGCGTTATCAGGCGTTTTCCGACACGGGCGTGCGCGATATCGAGGGCTATAACCGCTTTGTCAAGAAACACGACGATATGGAGCCGATGCCGAAAATCGTTATATGCATCGACGAGCTTGCCGACCTTATGATGGCGGCGCCAAAAGAGGTCGAGGATTCTATCTGCCGTCTTGCACAGATGGCTCGTGCGGCAGGTATGCACCTTGTTATTGCAACGCAAAGACCGTCGGTTGACGTTATCACGGGTCTTATCAAGGCGAACATTTCTTCGCGTATTGCGCTCACCGTTTCGTCACAGATTGACTCGCGTACAATTCTTGATACGGGCGGTGCAGAAAAGCTGCTCGGTATGGGCGATATGCTTTATTCGCCAATCGGCGCAAGCAAGCCGCTTCGTGTTCAGGGCTGCTATATCAGCGACGAAGAGGTTGAGGAGCTTTGCGAGTACATAAAGAAGCAGGGCGACAGCGATTATTCAGATGAAATTCAAAAGGAAATAGAGAGCAAGGCTGCTCAGGAAAAGGGCTCGTCTCCTTTCGGTGATGAAGACGGCGACGGCGAAGCGCTTGACCCGCTGTTTGACAAGGCAGTCGACGTAGTTCTTGAAAACGGCAGAGCGTCAACCTCGTTTTTGCAGCGCAAGCTCTCAGTCGGCTATTCCCGCGGCTCAAAGATTATGGACCAGCTTGAGGAAAAGGGTATTATCGGACCTCAGGACGGCGCAAAGCCGCGTGAAATCCGCATAAATAAGCAGCAGTGGATACAGATGCAGGCGCAGGCGCCCGCAACGGAATTCACCGCAGAAAACACAGAACAGCTCAGCTTTGACGACTCCGTGTCAGAAGCTGATGATACAAATAACTTTGACGAGTTCTGATGAGTGATTTTTTACCGATAAACAAAAGTGAGATGCGGAAAAGGGGATGGGATGAGGTTGATTTTGTTTACGTGTCTGGCGACGCGTACGTCGACCATCCGTCCTTCGGCGCAGCAATAATAACGAGAGTCCTTGAAGCAAAGGGCTTTAAGGTAGCCGTACTAAGCCAGCCTGACTGGAGTAGCACGGCTGATTTTGTTCAGTTCGGTAAACCGCGTCTTGCGTTCCTCATAACCTCGGGAAATATCGACAGTATGGTCGCGCACTATACCGTTGCGAAGAAAAAGCGTTCTGCTGACGCGTATACTGCTGGCGGCGTTGTCGGCAAGCGTCCAGACAGGGCAGTTTGTGTTTATTCCAAGCTCGCTAAGCGTGCATATCCAGACGTTCCCGTAGTAATCGGTGGACTTGAAGCGTCGCTTCGCCGCTTCGCGCATTACGATTACTGGTCAGACAGCGTTAAACCGAGTATTCTTATCGACTCGGGCGCAGATTTGCTGATTTACGGTATGGGCGAAAATCAGATGATAGAAATTGCCGAAAGGCTCGACAGCGGCGAAGACATATCCACTATGCGCGATATACGAGGTACGTCCTACGCCGTTGACGTGCGCGAAACTCCTTACGTCGGTACGGAATGTCCGAGCTTTGAAAACGTGTGTGCGTCGAAGAAGGAATACGCTAAGGCTGCGCGAATCCAGCAGGACGAGCAGGACCATATCCGTGGCAGACTGATAAAGCAGAAGCACGGCAAAACTATGATAGTGCAAAATCAGCCGATGCCGCCGCTCACGACGAGCGAGCTCGACTGGGTGTACTCGCTGCCGTATATGAGAACTTATCACCCGAGCTACGAGAAGCTCGGCGGTGTTTCGGGAATTAAAGAGGTTGAGTTTTCGATAACGCATAACCGTGGCTGCTTTGGCGCGTGTAATTTTTGCTCAATCGCTTTTCATCAAGGCAGATACGTTACTACAAGGAGCAAAGAGAGCATTATTGCCGAGGCTGAAATGCTTACTCATTTGCCGAATTTTAAGGGTTATATTCACGATATCGGCGGACCAACTGCAAATTTCCGCCGTCCGTCGTGCGATATTCAGGAGGAGCACGGGCTTTGTAAGGGCAAGAAGTGTCTTGCGCCGAAGCCGTGTCCTAATCTTGAAGCAGACCACAGCGAGTACCTCGACATTCTGCGCGAGGTGCGCTCGCTCGATAAAGTCAAAAAGGTATTTATCCGTTCGGGCATCAGATACGATTATCTGCTTGAGGACAGGGACGACGCCTTTTTCAGAGAGCTTGTTAAGTATCACGTCAGCGGACAGCTCAGGGTTGCTCCCGAGCATTGTTCTGCGGCAGTTCTTGACAAGATGGGCAAGCCGCATATAGAAGCGTACATCGAGTTTTCCAAGCGGTATTTTCAGTACACGGGAGAGGTGAATAAGGAGCAGTACCTTGTGCCTTATCTGATGTCGAGCCATCCAGGCTCTACGCTGAAGGAAGCTGTTGAGCTTGCACTGTTTTTGAAGAAAAACAAAATTCGTCCCGAGCAGGTGCAGGACTTTTATCCTACTCCTGGAACAATCTCGACTGCGATGTATTACAGCGGACTTGACCCGTACACTATGGAGGAGGTTTACTGCACGAAAAACCCTCATGAAAAGGCGCTACAGAGGGCTCTTTTGCAGTATTACAATCCAAATAACAGACAGCTTGTCGAGGAAGCGCTTATCAAGGCGCACCGCGCCGACCTGATAGGAGCGGGCGAAAAATGCCTGATACGTCCGAATTCAAATCAGAACAGACAAAACGGAAACAACAGATATAATAAAAAACGAAAGAGAAAATGAAGCACAAAGACTCAAAGCTGCAAATAAGAATACTTATTGGCTTCGCGCTGCTCATTGTTGCAGGCGTGATGTTTTACTCTGCGTTCAGAATGCCGCTCGTTTACGATACTGCGTCGGATTCATCCGTCAGCATCGAGGAAAGCAGCACCGCACAGCAGGTGACGTATCCTCTCAATATCAACGAAGCGACCGTTGAAGAGCTTATGACGATTAACGGGCTCGGCTATGAGCGCGCCAGTCTTATTGTGTCATACCGCGAGGAAATAGGTGGCTACACGAGCGTTGAGCAGATAAAGAACATTTACGGCTTTGACGACGTAATGCTTAATAAAATTTCACCTTATCTGACAGTATGAACGAGATAATCAAGAACGCTTTTGAAAAACTGAAAACCGTTATTGTTCCTAACAGATGCGACCTTTGCGGCGAGGTAATATTTCCTGATGAAACGCGTTGCGAAAAGTGCGAAAACGCGCTCAGAATAGAGGGCGATATCTGTGATAAATGCGGCGTTACTAAGGAAAACTGCAAGTGCGACAAGTATAATTTCAAATGTGAATACTCGATGATTTGCTCGCCCTTTTATTTCGACGGAAGTATAGCCGTAGGCATAATACGACTGAAAAACTACGGCTACGTTAATATTGCAGATGCCTTTGCTGACGAAATGGTAAGGTGCCTACTTGAAAGAACGGACGTAAAAGCGTTTGACTGCGTAACGTTCGTGCCGATGACAAAGGGCAAGCAGAGGAGAAGGGGTTATAATCAGTCGGAGCTGTTAGCAACAAAGGTTGCCGATAAGCTCGGACTTCCGCTCGCTTCGCTTCTCGTTAAGGTCAGACGCACTAAGCCGCAAAGAAAAATCTCAGCAAAGGAACGCCGAGTAAATCTTCACGGCGCGTTCGATTTAGCATATGATTGCGACGTTACTGGCAAAACGGTGCTTCTGATTGACGACGTCAAAACTACGGGAAGTACACTAAACGAATGTGCGCTCACGCTTCTGTCCTACGGCGCAAAGAGCGTTATCGCGTCAACTGTTGCAATCGTCGACGAATCAATGCGATAAAACTCTTGCATTATCCCTCGTTTAGTGTTAAAATAACCAATGTCAAAATATGAACGCAAGAGTCACGCGTTCTTATAAAACATAATATTATGCACCTGTGGTGGAATTGGCAGCATCGCTGCCGAAGCGCTCGCAGTGCGAGAATAAGCGAGGCGGGGATGGCGCAGCGGTCAAAATTTGTCGGCGCCCCAAGCCGAAACAAATTTTGTTAACCGCAAGAGTCACGCGTTCTTATAAAATTTAATATTATGCACCTGTGGCGGAATTGGCAGACGCGCTAGATTTTGCTGATGCTACCTCAGTGACAAGTTAATAGTAAAAATGCGGGTATGGTGAAACTGGCAAACACGCTGGATTTAGGTTCCAGTGGAGTAATCCTTGCAGGTTCAAGTCCTGTTACCCGCACCAAATAAGGTAGTAGATATGGATAGAATATCTGCTGCCTTTTCATTTTGCCCGAAACCTTTGCTGTTACTGCGTTATGTGGTTTTCTGCTATTTGTGGGAGCAGTAGTTGTACAGTATTTCATAAGGATTTTTGGCAGTTTTCAGCAGTTATGAGAAAACCGTAAAAACAATCGTTTGCTTTATGGGGTACAATGTAAACATTTTAGTTATCGTTTACATTTTACTTTTTGATAACTTATTTGTTCAAAATAATTAAAATACAATAGACAAACGCATCTATACTGGAGAATTGCAAAATGGATTATTTTGTGGTATAATTTATAAAACAAGAATAAGACGTATGGAAAAGTGATTGGTAAAAGCAGTTGAAGTTATCACAGAGGTTGTATTATGAAAAAATTGAATCCTTCAGTTTCGGTTTTATTGGTTATCGCTATTATTATCGCATCGCTTTTTGGAGGCATATATCTGTATTTTAATATGGACTATTCTGCGTTTGCTGACGCTAAAGGTTATCTTTCGCAAAAATATGATATACCAAAGAGCGAGTTAAAGCTGGTTAAACATATTCCGTCACATAAATATAACGACGATTCACTGTTTTTGATTTATATCAGAACGACTACGCCGCTTTGGATATATTCATATAAAGGTGAAGAAATACATGTGAGCGGTAAGTTTAATGACGATTATCAGTTAGAAGAAATATCACAAATCGTAACAAAGTATTTACAGGAAAACTTCGACAATGATGTTTGCGGCGTTTCCGTTATAAACAATGATTGCAGTAAAAAACGTTTTAATGAAAGTGATGTTGACCGTTTTCTGTCTGAAGCGACAGGCTATCCTCTCGCAATATTCATTAAATCTGATGACCCGCAAAATGACGAAAGAGCCAAAAAATTCAACGAGCTTGCAACGCGGTATTATCAGATGACTAACAGCAACAGTCAACACGGTCGGCATATTGATTTCTATTTAATTGATGATACGGTAAGATTGGGCAAAACCACAAAAGTTTATGAAGATGCCAAAGATTACAAATACTTTTCACGTTACGGATTGATTGACGATATTGACATTTCGTTCAATAACAACAATAACCCACACATAAGAGCTGTTACAACAGAATAAAACAATAGTATAATTACAGTAAAGAAATAAGTGCGAAAACAGGGGATTTATGAACTATTCACGGAGGTAGCGATAGCGTTAGGATCTAGTATCTACCGATGTGCAGGTTCAAGTCCTGTCAGGTGCACCAAAAACAGCAGTTATCATCTTTGGTAACTGCTGTTTTTCTAAAAAGACAGGACTTGAAACGAACTCCGATTTCGCAGGTGTAAGCCGCACGAAATCGGGAGAACAGTCCAGTGGACTGTTCGATAGTTGAGAAGAAAGTCCTGTCAGGTGCACCAAAAACGCTGAACACCCCTTTGGGTATTCGGCGTTTTATAATTTATTGCTACTGTTGAATATAGCAAAAATATTTGTTATACTAAGAAATAACTTAAAGGAGCTATTTATGGATATTAAGCATAACTTTGTTGAAAAGGGAACGGGCGAAGCGCTGATACTGCTTCACGGCAACGGTGAGGATAACTCGATTTTTACTGCACAGCTCGACGAGTTTTCTAAATATTACCGTACGATTGCGCTTGATACGCGCGGTCACGGCGGCACGCCGCGAGGAAATGCGCCGTTTACTACGCGTCAGTTCGCCGACGACCTTGCTGGGTTTATGGAGGAGCATGGTATCGCGAAAGCGCATATTTTCGGCTTTTCTGACGGCGGGAATATCGCTATGATATTTGCCGCGAAGTATCCCGAAATGGTCGATAAGCTAATCCTGAACGGCTCTAATATGAATACGAATGGCGTAAAAGCATATTTTCAGCTTTTGGTCGAGCTTGGTTACCGTGTAAGCAAACAGCTCAATAATACCGCAAAATCGGAAATGCTCGGGCTTATGGTCGACGGACACGAAGCTACCGTAAGCGAGCTTGCAACGATTAAAGCGCCAACGCTCGTTATCGCAGGCACGCACGACCTTATCAAAAGCAGTCACACTAAGCTGATTGCGCAAAGCATACCTGATTCTCAGCTTGTTTTCATAAAGGGAAATCATGCGGTTGCAAGGCTTCATCCAACTGAATTTAACAAAATTGTACTTGATTTTTTAAGGGGTTAATTATGGAGTTTTATACTGAATGGCGCCTTTTGGGCGACGAATACGGCGGCGGCTTCACAAACGGTATTTCGCTTTCGGGCGGCGAATCAGTAAACTGTATGAAGGAAGCTGAAAAATGCGACGACTATACTGTTTTTCAGGGTAAATACGGTCATACGCTCAGATGCTGTCACGAAAAAAAGCGCGGCGTAACCTTTTGTAAAAGCGTGTTTGAAAACACAACCGACAAGACTGCAAGGCTTGAGCTGCTTTCAAGCTTTGCAATAAGAGGCATAAAGGCAGATAAAATTCATCGCGCTACGTCGTTCTGGAGCGCAGAGGGAAAGCTCCTTACGCAAAGCCTGACGGAGCTTGATATGGAGCCGTCGTGGGCTAAGCACGGCATAAGAATTGAAAAATTCGGACAGGTAGGCTCAATGCCCGTTCGCAAGTGGTTTCCGTTTCTCGTTCTTGAGGACAGCGAAAACAGCCGTTTTGTCGGCGTTCAGCTTTACTGCGCTTCAAGCTGGCAGATAGAGATATTGCAAAAAAACGAAACAGTCTACATACAGGGCGGACTTGCCGACCGCGATTTCGGTCAGTGGTTTAAGGATATCGCGCCCCGCGAAAGCTTCGAAACGCCTAAGGCGGCAGTTGCCGAAGGCGCATCAATCTATGAGGTATGCGACAAGCTTGTAAAGGCTCAGAATCCTCGTATTGCCCCTGCCGACAGGGATATGCAGATAATCTTTAACGAATATTGCACAACCTGGGGAAATCCGACGCTTGAAAATCTTCGCAGTACTGCAAAAAGGCTCGAGGGCTCGGGCGTTAAGTACCTTGTTATTGACAGCGGATGGTACAAGACGAGCGAGGACGATTGGTTCTCCTGCACGGGCGACTGGATACCAGAAAAATCGCTGTTTCCTAACGGAATTAAGGAAGCTGCCGATACAATTAAAAGCTACGGACTTATTCCAGGAATATGGTTTGAATTTGAGTGCCTTGGCGGCAAAACGAAGGGCTTTAACGATACTGAGCATATCCTGAAGCGCGACGGCTATCCCGTAACCGTCGGCGGCAGAAGATTTTGGGATATGAGGCAGAAATGGGTCAAAGATTTCCTCGACGAGCGCGTGCTCGGACTACTCAAAAACGCGGGCTTCGGCTACATCAAAATTGACTATAACGAAAATATCGGCGCGGGCGTTGACGGCGCGGAAAGCTACGGCGAGGGACTACGTCAGACCGTTGAGGAAAGCAGAAAGTATTTCCTTCATCTCGGCGACGAAATGCCTGAGCTTGTAATCGAAAACTGCTCGAGCGGCGGCCACAGGCTTGAGCCGTCGTTTATGGAAACGGCGTCAATGGCAAGCTTTTCTGACGCTCACGAATGCAACAGCATTCCGCTGATTGCGGCTAATCTGCACAGGCTTATCAGACCAGAGCAAAGCCAGATATGGGCTGTGCTCAGAGCAGACGCCGACGAGCACAGAATTAATTATCTGCTTTGTGCTTCCTTCCTCGGCAGGCTGTGCCTTTCGGGCGAAATTTTCGACCTTGAAGCCGACAGGTGGAAGCAGGCGACAGACGCCATAGAGTTTTACTCAAAGATTAAGCACATAATCAAAAACGGCTTTACTTCAAGCATTATTGCAACGCCGAAGGATTACACGAAGCCAGAGGGCTATCAGGCGGTTATGCGCGAATATGAAGATGAAGCGCTGCTTATCGTGCATACCTTCAAAAACGGCGCAAATCCGCCACTTGACGGGCTTCTTGACGGATATACCGTAACGGAGAGCTTCGGCTCGTCGCTTGACGGCGATTTCAGGGGCAGGGCATACTTACTCAAAAAATAAAGCGTGGTGAGAATATGAAAAAAATTACACTCGGCATACTGGCTCACGTTGACAGCGGCAAAACTACGCTGTCCGAAGCTATGCTTTTTCGCACGGGTGCAATTTCCAAGCTCGGCAGAGTTGACCACCGCGACAGCTTTCTTGACACAAATTCACTTGAACGCGACAGGGGAATTACTATTTTTTCAAAGCAGGCTGTTATGCCGTTTCGCGACACGCAGTTTACGCTGCTTGACACCCCTGGACACGTCGATTTTTCGGCGGAAACCGAACGCACGCTTCGCGTTATCGACTATGCAATTCTCGTAATCAGCGCAACTGACGGCGTTCAGAGTCACACGCTTACGCTATGGCGGCTGCTGAAAAAGTACAAGGTGCCAACCTTTTTGTTTATCAACAAAACCGACCTCGACGGCGCCGACAGAGAATTTGTTATGCATCAGCTCAAAACAAGACTCAGCGACTGCTGCGTTGACTTTTCTGATACAAAGACGAGCGAGTTTTTTGAAAACGTTGCGCTTTGCGACGACGCGCTATTAAGCCGCTTTTACGAAACGGAAAGGATTGAAGCTGACAATATTATCAGCGCAGTTGCACAGCGCAAGGTCTTTCCCTGTATGTTCGGCTCTGCGCTGAAGGTTGAGGGCGTTGACGAATTCCTCGACTGTCTTTACTCATATACGAAAATGCCCGAATACGGAGAAAGCTTCGGCGCAAAGGTGTACAAAATCTCCGAGGACGCGCAGAAAAACCGCCTTACGTTTATGAAAATAACGGGCGGCGCGCTGAGGGTAAGAGATACGCTCAAATCAAAGGACGGCGACGACAGCGAAAAGGTAAACCAGATACGCATATATTCTGGCGACAAGTTCACGGCTTGTGACGTAGCCGAGGCTGGAACGGTCTGCGCCGTAACGGGTATCACCTTTGCAAAACCAGGCTACGGACTCGGCGCAGAGGACGATTCTGCGCTTCCTATACTTGAACCCGTTCTGACGTACCGCGTCGATATCCTCGACGGCACCGATACGCATACCGTGCTGTCAAAAATGAGGATACTCGAAAACGAGGACCCGCAGCTTAAGGTCGTTTGGAACGAACGGCTCGGCGAAATACAAATGCAGCTTATGGGCGACATTCAGCTTGAGGTCTTAAAGGCGGTTATCGCAGAACGCTTCGGCATTGACGTTGAATTCGGGCGCGGAAATATAATTTACAAGGAAACTATTGCCGATACCGTTGAGGGCGTCGGTCATTTTGAGCCGCTTCGCCATTATGCCGAGGTGCATCTGATACTTAAACCGCTGCCGCGCGACAGCGGACTTGTGTTCCGTTCGGAGTGCAAGGAAGATATGCTCGACAAAAACTGGCAGCGACTTATCATCACGCATCTTTATGAAAAAACGCACGTCGGTGTGCTTACAGGCTCGCCGATAACGGATATGGAAATAATCTTAGCTTCGGGAAGAGCGCACGAAAAGCACACGGAGGGCGGCGACTTCCGTCAGGCGACGTACAGAGCAGTACGTCACGGACTAAGGAATGCAAAAAGCGTTCTGCTTGAGCCCGTGTACGAATTCACGCTCGAGGTTCCGAGCGAAAACGTCGGCAGGGCGATGGCTGATATACAGAAAATGAGCGGCTCCTTTGAACCGCCCGAAACTATCGGCGACTCAGCCGTAATAAAAGGCTTTGCGCCCGTATCTGAAATGAGCGAATACAACCGCGAGCTTATTCAGTACACGCACGGCAAGGGCAAGCTTGCCTGCGCGCTCAAAGGCTACGAGCCCTGTCATAATGCCGACGAGGTTATTGCAGAAATTGCGTACGATGCCGACGCTGACGTTCAGAATACGGCGGACTCCGTTTTCTGCTCCCACGGCGCGGGCTACAACGTGAGGTGGGACGAGGTAACAAGTCATATGCACCTTCAAAGCGCGCTGTCAAAGGGTGTAAAGAAAACGGCAGAAGCGAAAACGGAGAAAAGCATTAACGCATATAAATCTCAAAATGATATCTTTGCTCTTGATAAGGAGCTTATGCAGATATTCGAGAAAACCTACGGCCCCGTTAAAACGAGAAGCTTTGACAGCGAAGCCGTAACGGCTGTGCCGAGCGCAAAAAAGGACAACCCAAAGTACAAAATCAAGCCGCGTTACGAGGGCGAGGAATACCTGCTCGTCGACGGATACAACGTCATTTTTGCGTGGGATAACCTTCGCGAGCTGTCCGAAAGCAGTATTGACGGGGCGCGCGAGGCGCTTATTAACGTGCTGTGCAATTATCAGGGCTACAAAAAGTGCGAGGTCATACTCGTTTTTGACGCGTACAAGGTAAAGGGCAACCGCGAGGTTGAAAAGGTAAATAACATCAGCATTGTGTACACCAAGGAGGCTGAAACAGCCGATATGTATATCGAAAAGGTGTCGCACAAGCTTGCAAAAAAGCACAAGGTGCGCGTTGTAACCTCTGATGCGCTCGAACAGCTTATTATCCTCGGCAACGGCGCGCTTCGCGTTTCTTCGCGTGCGTTTTACGACGAAGTTCGTTTAGCCGAGGAGGAAATACGTTCTATTATTGACGAACACACTAAAAACTGATATAATCAAGCTACAAAAGCAGAAAGGGGGAATACGATGGCAACTATTGAGGAAGAATTAGTCGCGTCGTTTCATGATACGGTTAAAGCGTTTACGTCATATCAGGACTTAATCCAGAGTACACAGCTGATGGTTGACTCAACGCTTGTGTATTTTGAGAATTATTCTACTATTAACAAGACGCTCAAACGCCGCAGAACGATTGTTAAAGTTACCCCCAATACTACGTTTAAGTGCGCGAGCGAGTACGTTGACAGATACAAACGCGTTGCCGTGCTAAATTTTGCTAATCCTTATCATCCAGGAGGCGGAGTCGAGCAGGGCAATATGGCGCAGGAGGAATGTCTTTGCCGAAGCAGTAACCTTTATGCCGCGCTGACGTGTAAATACATTCTTACGAACTATTACGACAGGAACAGCCGCAACAGAACGCCGTTCGGCACGGACTCTGTTATTTATTCAAAGGGCGTTACGGTGTTTAAGTCCGACGACGCCGTACCGCAGAAGCTTGACAAGACGTTCAAGGTGGACGTTATAACCTGCGCCGCGCCTTATTACAACAGCACTTACGGACCTTACAACCCAAATCAGTATAAGCCAGCGTTTTATTCAAGAATAAAGAATATTCTTGAGGTAGCAATATCAAACGACGTCGATGTGCTTATACTCGGCGCCTTCGGCTGCGGAGCGTTTAACAATTCGCCCGAGGTGGTTGCAAGCGTATTTGGCAGACTTCTCTTTACAGAAGGCTATTCTCATTATTTCAGGCGCGTCGTTTTTGCTATCAAGCCTGACGAAAATAATGATAATTATGAGGTGTTCAAGGAAATACTTGATACGGGACACCGTGACGTTGAGGATTAATAGTTAAATAGGGAACGGAATTTCCGTTCCTTATTTTTATGCTGAAAACTCTTTACTATTTAATCTATTTGTTATATTATATACTGGTATTTTTAATCAGAGGTTTGTTATTATGGAAAACACGGAAAAAAGAAGTACCTTTACTGGTAAAATAGGATTTGTATTAGCCGCCGCAGGCTCGGCAGTAGGACTTGGTAACCTTTGGCGTTTCCCGTACCTTGCCGCAAAGTACGGCGGGGGAGTGTTCCTTCTCGTTTACTTAGCGCTTGCTGTTACGTTCGGCTTTGTTCTTATGGTTACGGAAATTGCAATCGGACGAAAAACTCAGCTCAGTCCGCTGAAGGCGTTCGGTGCGCTTAACAAAAGGTGGGGCTGGCTCGGAAAGCTTGCGACTATCGTCCCCGTTCTCATTTTCCCGTATTACTGCTTAATCGGCGGCTGGGTTACGAAGTACGCTGCCGTTATGGTTACGGGCAAGGTCGCAGAGGCTGCAAACGACAGCTTTTTCGGCGACTATATCAGCGCAACTGCAAACCCGCTTATATGGTTTATCGTTTTTATCGCGGCAACGACGCTTGTAATCGTTTTTGGCGTAAACAAGGGCATCGAAAAGCTCAGCCGAATTCTTATGCCTGCGCTGCTTGTGCTTACGGTAGTCCTTTCTGTTTACGTTGTAACGCGTCCTGGCGCGCTTGAGGGCGTTAAGTATTACGTTCTGCCCGACATTAAAAATCTAAGCGTAAAGACGTTTCTTGCGGCCCTCGGACAGCTCTTTTATTCGATGTCGCTTGCTATGGGTATTATGATTACCTACGGCTCGTATTTTTCAAAGGAGGAGCATATCGAAAAGGCAGCGAGGCAAATCGAAATATTCGATACGCTTATTGCATTTTTAGCAGGTCTTATGATTATTCCCGCCGTGTTCGTTTTCTCTGGCGGTGACAGGGAAGCGCTCAGCACGGGTCCGTCGCTTATGTTCGTTACTCTGCCAAAGGTGTTCAATACAATGCCAGCAGGCGGCGTTATCGGCGCGCTGTTCTTCGTGCTTGTGCTTTTCGCCGCGATTACAAGCTCAGTTTCGATTATGGAGGCTATCGTGTCGGGAATGATTGACGAGTTTAATATGAAGCGCGGCACGGCTACAGCGATTGTAGCGGCGTTTGGTATTGTAGTGGGCGTTGCGTGCTCGCTTGGCTTCGGTATCTGGAGCGACTTTACAATCTTTGGCTTCTCAATTCTCGATTTTCTTGATTTCGTATCTAACAGCGTTCTGCTTCCGCTTGTGGGTATGCTTACCTGTATCGTAGTCGGCTTTGTTATCAAGCCCGACGCGATTATCAGCGAGGTAGAGCTCAACGGCGAGTTCAAAATGAAGCACTTTTATACAGCTATGGTTAAATGGGTTGCGCCGATTTTCATTTTTGCAATTCTTGTATCAAGCGTGCTTCAGGGCTTTGGTATTATAAATATTTAGAATAATTAAAGGAAAAATTATGCCGAATTTTGAAATTAAAACAGTAAAAACGTCTGACGCAGAGCTTGCTTATATGACCTTCGGGCAGGGGAAGAAAGCGTTTGTGATTATTCCAGGACTCAGCCTGAAAAGCGTTTTGCTATCCTCGGGCGCAGTTGCCGACGCGTACAGTATGTTTGCCGAGGATTACACGGTCTACCTTTTTGACAGACGGAAGGATATGAAAAAGGGTGTGACAATCGCGGACTTTGCCGCTGACACAGCCGAGGCTATGAAGCAGCTTGGAATTAAAGGCGCCGATATTCTCGGCACCTCACAGGGCGGTATGATTGCTATGCTTCTTGCTGCCGAGCATCCTGAGCTCGTTTCGCATCTCGTTGTGGCTTCAAGCTCTGCAAGGCTGAGCGGTGAGCGCTTGTCGATATCCTCCTGGCGCAGTCTTGCAAAGGAGGGCAAAGCGCTCGAGCTGTGTAATGATTTTATCAGCAATATTTATTCTGACGCATTCGTTGAGCGTTACGGCTCGATGCTCGCGCACTTTATGAGCGACTGCACGGAGGACGACCTTGAACGGTTTATCACCAGTATTGACGCTTGCGACAGGCTCGATATTACGGATAAAATCAAAGATATAACCTGCCCCGTGCTTGTTATCGGCGCAGAGAATGATACCGTGCTTACTGGAGAAGCTTCGCGCCTTATTGCTGAAATAATCGGCTGCGAAATATATATGTACGGCGACCCGTACCGTCACGCTGTGTACGATGAAGCGCCTGATTATAAGGAAAGATTGTTGACTTTTTTCAGTAAGCAGTAAGTAGCGGCGGATACTGAATGCGGAATGCGGAATGCGGAATTATCGGGTGAGCAACGCTCACACTTAATAATTATGAATGATGAATTATGAATTATTAATTATGAATTAATGGTGCTCGCCGCACGGGCAATATATTTCGGGCGGATGGTATCCGCCCCTACACTTACGTTGCGGTTATATTTGTAGGGGCAGATATTATCATCCCGCCTATAATCAGGTGTGGACAGAGTCCACCCGAAACCTTGAGTCTTGAGCCTTGAGCCTTGCGAGCGAGGCGAGCCCTTTTTTTTGACAAAAGAGTTACAATTGTAGCAATTATATTGCAAGCAACTCATATATTTATTATATTTATAAGGTAACAAATGTCTGATATTTGAATAATATGGGGTCAGCAGATATAATGTTATAAAAAATATGAAAAGGATGTGTTTTAATGAAAAAAACAATATCACTCGCACTTGCACTCATTATGGCGTTAACGTCAGTATTCTGCGTAAGCTTTTCAGCTTTTGCAGCTGAAACACTTGTGCTTGATACGCCAAAAAAAATTACTGTAGCTGATTCAGAAACTCCAGAAATTCTTGAGTTCACACCATCAGAAGACGGTACATACATATTTTACTCTTCTGACAGGGATGATGATGCTGATCCATTTGTAAAACTTTACTCTGATTATGACCTTGGCGAGGATGATAGAGTCTATGTTGGCGCTGATGACGATACAGCAGGCAACTTGAATTTCTTTGTTCGTGCTCAGCTTGAAAAGGACGTAAAGTATACTATAGTATGCCGTGTATATGACGGAGTAAACTCTGAGTATAGCGTAACTGTAAAGAAATCAAATATTGTTGATTTTGATTTTGAATTTGCAGACCCATCTTCACTTGTAATCAGTGAGAGTTCATTTGTGGATAAATATCCTGATGGCACACTTGTTTTTGACGCACCGAGCATTTTTGCTGACGGTAACAAGATTACTGTATATTATGATAATGACACAAGTGCTGAATTTGAGTACAGAGAAGTTGCTGATGTATATGATTTCTACGATAAGGATGATAACAAAGCAGACTTCATTATTTCTTATGAAAAATGTTTACCAGGTTCAGCTTCTGCTTCCAGCAATTATATGATTATTGCCTGTGATGGAATCCAATTTGACTATTCTGTGACAATTAAGCATAACCTTACAAAGGTTCCTGCAAAGGCAGCAACGGAAACAGCAACTGGTAACAACGAGTACTATGTATGCTCAGCTTGTAAGAAGTGCTTCAAGGATGCAGCTGGTACTAAGGAAACAACAGTAGCAGCAGAAACACTTGCAAAGCTCACTCCTGCTCCTGCTCCTGCACCTGCAGCTCCAGCAGCAACACCTGCAACACCTGTTACAAAGGTTACGCTTAAGAAGGTAGCAGTAAAGAAGAGCGCTAAGAAGCTTGT
>JAFWKC010000077.1 GCA_017514345.1 Eubacterium sp. | reverse complement strand
TGCAGTCCATAACGATACCGTACGCGCCCTTGCAGTTGTATTCCTCCATCGTGGTCCTGAGTCCCTTTTCGAGATAATACTGGATTGTCTGGTTGATTGTAAGGACGAGTGAATTTCCGTCAATCGGGTCAATCGACGTTTCGATATCCGTAGGAAGCTTATTTGACTTTGCGTCCCTTACGGTGATAATTCTTCCGTTTGTTCCCGTCAGCTCGTCGTCGTAGTACGCTTCGAGTCCAGAAAGTCCCTGATTGTCGCCGCCCGTGAAGCCAAGAACTGCCGAAGCAAAGGAATTATAGGGGTAATATCTTCTTGTCGTCTGCTCAAAGCCGATAACGTTGCCGAGCTTGTTTTCCGCGGAAAAGTCGGCGATTTTTTCTTTGATATCGTTTTCGACCTTCTTTTCAACAACGACGTATTTTGTTTTCTTTTTTGAATTGTCGTAAAGCTCCTGCTTTGCCTTCGCATCGAATTTAAGATATTCGGCAAGAGCGTTGATTATAAGCTCGCGCTTCGATTCGCTGTTGATATTTGACGGGTCGATAAACACGTTCCAAACTGTAGCCGACTGGGCGAGTATGTTTCCGTCGCAGTCATAAATCGTTCCGCGCATCGCCGAAACCTCGGTGTCGGAAAGCTGCTGGCTCTCCGCCTTGGCTGAAAGCTCGTCGTGCTGAACGAGCTGAAGATACAGCACGCGAACGCCGTCAGCACAAAATAAAAAGATGATTGCAACAGCAAAAATAAGAATTCTTTTCAGCATTCCCTTCTTAAAATCTGCCATTGTAATCACCTGCCTTAAAAATGTAAATTATAAGCTTTAAATTAAGAATTAAGGGCGGTCCCCGCCGCCGTTATGCAGTAAAATCGGAGCACATCAAGCCGAAATTCACCCTTCACAATTCTTCTTTATTAAAGCATTTAAGAGAGTTCGGTGAACTCTCATAAATTATATGCTTATTAATATTATTTATTACTTTTAGCCTTTGCTGCAGCCTCGGCTGCTTTCTTTTCTGCTTCGGCTTTTTTCTTTTCGGCAGCCTTCTTCCTTGCCGCCTTGTATTCCTCAACGTTCATATACTGAATCTGATTTGACTTGATTTTGGTCATACCGAGCTTCTCAACCGCATTCTTGTCAATCGCGCTGATTGAAACAAGCGAGTTGAGCTGGCTTTGAAGTGAGATGTATTCGCTCTGTGCGTTAGCAATCTCGGTCTGTTTTGTTGATATTTCACGCGTAAGCTCGTTCTTGAGCGCCATTGAATGAAGCACAAGACATATCATACCAAGGCATATAACAGCAACGCTGATAATTCTTACTGTCTTTGAAAAAGACGCTTTTTGTTCTTTTTTGAGCTCGCTTCTGCTTTTGAGCTTCTTGTTTTCGCGTACCTTGAGCTTATCTGGCTTTTCCTGCGGACGGAGTTTCGGGGCAGCCGCCTGCGCGGAGGATACGTCAAACGAGTTAATCAGATACGTCGTGTCATACTGATACGCATAACGTCTGAAATCATTAGTATTCGTCACTGTTATTCACCTCTTTTCTCTCAAATTTTAATACTTTATAAAGGTTCTCAGCCTTGACGAGCGCGCTCTCGGATTTTCCTCAAGCTCCGCCTTGCTGGGTGATTTTGATTTAAACGGCATTTCGCCGAGCGGCTTTTTGCCGCACACGCAAACTGGAAATTCCTTTGGACAGGTGCAGGGGTTCGCCCATTGGTTGAAGCGTTCCTTTACCATTCTGTCCTCAAGCGAATGGAAGGTTATAATGCTTATTCTGCCGCCGCTTGAAAGCACGTCCATCGCACCGTCAAGAAGCTTCGACAGCGCGTCAAGCTCTGCATTAACCTCAATTCTTATTGCCTGAAACGTTTTGCGCGCTGGATGCGAATCCCTCATCGCGCGCTGCGGATACGACTGCTTTATGATTTCGACAAGCTCAAAGGTCGTTTCGATTTCCTTTTGCTGCCGAGCCTCAACAATATTCTTCGCAATCCTGCGCGAGAATTTTTCTTCGCCGTATCTGAAAAGTATATCTGCAAGCTCCTGCTCGCTGTACGTGTTAACTACGTCCTTCGCGCTCAGTCCCGATTTGCTCATACGCATATCGAGCGGTGCGTCTTTGTGATACGAAAAGCCGCGCTCAGCCGTATCGAGCTGAAAGGAGCTTACGCCGAGGTCAACGAGTATTCCGTCGATACTCTCAAGGCCGAGCGAATGAACAATTTCCTTTATGTTCTGAAAATTGTCGCGGACAATTGTAACGTTGTCAAATTCGCCGAGCCTTTCGCCAAGCACCTTAATTGCGTCGGGGTCGCGGTCGATGGCTATGAGCCGTCCTGCGCGCTTTGCAATTTCGCGCGAGTGTCCTCCGCCGCCTGCCGTGCCGTCGGCAATAATCTTGTTTTCGTTTATGTCAAGCGAGTCGATTGCTTCGTCAAAAAGCACGCTCTTGTGTACAAATTCCATATTACAAATCGTACTCGTCGAGGATATCGTCCACCTCGTCGGCAGTAATTCCGCCGAGCTCTATGTCAAACTGCTTGCAGTTCCATATTTCAATACGCGTTCCGTTGCCGAAAACAACAGCCTGCTCCTCGCCGTCAAGACCAACCTTTTTGCGAAGCTCGTCGTTGATGAGAAGTCTGCCCTGTCCGTCAAGGCTCATCTTTTCTGCATTGGCAAGGAAGAAAAGCTCAAGCTGCTTGCGCTTTTTGTGGGTAACCTTTTCGTGAATACCCGCCATAAACTTGTCCCACTCGTCAAGAGGAAACAGTGCAAGACACTTGCCCGTGCCGCGCGACGCAACAAATTCCGCGCCGAGCTCACCGCGCATATTTGCGGGAATAGAAATTCTGCCCTTCGCGTCAATCTTATTTGTTCTGTTGCCCATAAGACCGTATTGCATACGCTTTTCCTCCTCTCAAAATGGGATAAGATACAAAACCCTATCTATCCGTTGGATAAATTTGGGATTTGTATAACTTTGTTTGGGATTTCTCCCCACTTGTCTTTATTATAATAGGACAACACCCCATTGTCAAGGAAAAATATTTACAGTCGGGAATTGTAACTCTTTTGTAATTTTTAAAGGATTTTCATAAACCGCCCTATATGCTATAATGTTATAAAATAACAGTGGGAGGCAGTTATGGAACAAAAAACCACTTGGAGAGAAAAAATCGGCTACGGTATAGGCGCAATAGGTCTTGACCTGAGCTACGGAATGTTTTATTCCTTTCTGAGCTACTATCTTTCATCTGTTCTCGGGCTTAAGGAAGCGTTTTTGCTTATGCTTACGCCCATCGCGAGAATTTGGGACGGCATCAACGACCCGATGATGGGAACAATCGTTGACAACACGAAAACGAAGCACGGAAAGTACCGTCCTTGGATTATCATAGGCGCAGCGGCTAACGCAATCGTACTGTTTTTGCTTTTTACAAGCTTCGGTATGAGCGGAACAAAGCTGTACATATACATCGGTGTTATGTATATCCTTTGGGGTATGACGAACACGATGGCTGACATTCCGTACTGGAGTATGGTGCCGTCGTTCACCTCCGACCCCGACGACAGAAATATGGTGTCGACGGTTGCGCGCACCTTTTCAGGTCTCGGTCAGGGCATAATCACGGTTGCTACGCCAATCGTGCTTCCCCTGCTGTCTGCTGATATGGAGTCAAAGGGCGACGCAACAGGCTTTTCGCGCTGGGCTGGAATATGTGCAATTATGCTGATTGCGTTCTCGCTCATCTGCGTGCTAAGCACAAAAGAAAAGAACATCGTATATAACAAAAATACGAAGTTCTCATTTAAAAAGGTATTTCAGGTTATCGCGCACAACGACCAGCTTGTTGTGTTTATGATATTCGCGATGCTCTCTAACGCAGGCTGGTATCTTACAAGCGGCACGGCTGTGTATTATTTCCGCGACGTACTCGGCAAGGCTGAGGCGCAGTCGCTGTTCCAGACTATCGGCGCCGTCGGCTCGGTACTCGGACTGCTCGTAATTCCGATACTGTCAAAGTGGATGAGCAAAAAGAAGATTTATCAGCTATCGCTGATTGCAACAATCGTCGGCTACGGCTTGATGTTCCTGTTCGGTCCCGTGCTGAAAATCACGATTATGCTTGATATTTCGTACATCGTTGCATCAACGGGTATAGCTTCGATGTTTGTTGCACAGACAGTATTTCTTGCAGATATTGTCGATTACGGCGAATACAAAAATGGCGAGCGCAACGAGAGCATCACCTTCTCGATGAAGGGCTTTTTGCAGAAAATGGCATACACGATACAGACGGTTATCCTGTTCGGCGGACTTGCAATGGTTAACTACAACGAACAGATTACAAGCGCCGCAAAGCAGATTAACGGCGTAACAAAAACAGCGATAGGCATCATCTGCTTCGGCGTACCGCCGATTCTCATTCTTCTGTCACTCATCGTGTTCAGCACAAAATTCAAGCTTCACGGCGAGCTTGCCGACAAGGTACACGATTACATCGTAGAAAAAAGAGCGGAAGAATAAAGCTCAAAGCTAATGGGCGAAGGCCGTTACAAGATGAATACTGAAAACTGAATACTAAAAAAACACCGCAGGCTTGATGTAAGTCTGCGGTGTTTGTTGTTATTTTGATTAATGATTAATCATATATCTGTCGACTTCCCACTTGCTGATTTGCTTGCGGTATTCGTCCCATTCGCGCTTTTTGCCGTTTATATAATTTGTATAAACGTGCTCGCCGAGCGTTTCGCGGATGAACGGGTCAGCCTCAGCCTCTATGATAGCTTCTTCAAGAGAAGCAGGAAGATGCTCGATGCCGAGCTTGTCAATTTCCTCCTGCGATAAGTCGAATACGTTGTTGTCGTATGCAGGCTGCGGCGTGAGGTTATTCTTGATACCGTCATGTCCTGCTGCAAGGCAGAGCGCCATTTCGAGATACGGGTTGCAGGTCGGGTCGGGTGAGCGAAGCTCAACGCGTGTGCCCGCGCCGCGCGACGCAGGGATACGAACGAGCACGCTTCTGTTAGAGGTAGACCAGGTAAGATAGCTCGGTGCTTCGTAGCCTGGAACAAGACGCTTGTAGGAGTTAACCGTCGGGTTAGCTACGACTGCGCTACCCTTGACGTGCTTAAGTATACCAGCGATGAAAGCGTGCGCTTCCTTAGAAAGACCGAACTCGCCGTTCGGGTCGTCAAATACGTTTTTACCCGTCTTGATATCATACAGGCTCATATTTGTATGCATACCGCTTCCGTTGATGCCGTAAATCGGCTTTGGCATAAATGTTGCGTGAAGTCCGTGCTTCGTCGCATACGTCTTTACGATATGCTTAAAGGTCATTACTCTGTCGGCTGTGAGCATAACTTCGCCGAACTGGAAGTCGATTTCGTGCTGTCCAGGAGCAACCTCGTGGTGCGAAGCTTCAACGGTGTATCCCATTTCCTCAAGAGCAAGACAGATATCGCGGCGGCAGTTTTCGCCGTGGTCAATCGGGTTGAGGTCAAAGTAGCCAGCCTGATCGCCCGTTTCGAGAGTCGGTCTGCCGTCCTCGTCAAGCTTAAAGAGGAAGAACTCGCACTCTGGTCCTACGTTAAAGCCGTAGCCCATTTCGGCAGCCTCGTCAACTACCTTCTGAAGCACGTTTCGCGGGTCGCCCTCAAACGGCGTTACGTTGTCAGCCGTGTAAACGGAGCAGATAAGACGCGCCGTCTGTGCGTTAAGGTGCTTACGCCAAGGGAACACAGCCCACGTGCTGTAGTCAGGATGAAGGTACATATCGCTTTCATCAATTCTGACAAAGCCGTCGATTGACGAGCCGTCAAACATACATTTATTATCAAGTGCCTTTTCGAGCTGAGAAACTGTGATAGCAACGTTCTTCATCCTGCCGAACAGGTCGGTGAACTGAAGTCGTACGAACTCTACGCCGTTCTCCTTAGCTTCTCTGAGTATTTCTTCTTTTGTGTAACTCATAAGGTACCATCCTTTCAAAAACAGGCGTCCCGAAAAATCGAAACGCCTTTTCTTATTGCCATTATATGACTTGAAATAAGTTCAGTCAACCGATTTGTGCATATTTGTTAAATATAAAATCACAAATGTCACAAGCAAGAAGCGTTTTTGTGCAATTTAACTGTAATAATAAGTTTATTTAATCTTAACGCTCTTTGCCTTTGACCAGGAGGAGTAATATTTCTGACTGCCGACCTTCTTATAGGTGCGGATGCGGAAATAATACTTTTTCTTTGACTTGAGCTTTGTAATCTTTTTCGAAGTCGTTTTGTTCTTTGATACGGTAACGGTCTTTGCGCCCTTGAACTTTGAGCTTGTCGCGTACTGTATCTGATAGCCCGAGGTCTGCGCCGCCTGCTTTTTCCACTTAACAGTAGCTGACTTCTTCGCCGCCTTGACGCTTGACAGCTTCGTACCCTTGGGCAGAATTTCAAACGCCACCTTGAAGGCGCCGTCGTAGCCGCCGCGCATATTGATTACAATGTAACCCGTGCCTACGTTTACGTTAGACGCATAACTTACATAATAGTAATTCGTGCTGATTGAGTTGCCCGACGAATTAGTAAACGTGAACGAAGGCTGAATACTGCCGCCCGTATAAGTAAACTGCTTTGTAGGCAGGTAAACGCCGTTGCCCGATGAGCTCGGCCGTGTGCCGCCCGAGGACGAGGAGCTGCTTCTGCCGCCTGAGGACGAGGAGCCGCCTGACGAGCCGCCGCCCGACGGATTAGCGCTTGCAGGATAAATCGGAAACTGCATCGTCGCCGTTCCGTAGCAGCCGTTAATACCCTCGATTGTGACGTAGCCGACAGTCGTCGAGGAGCTTGAGCCGACATTGTTGCTGTACGAAACAATCCTGTAGTCCTTGCCCTGCTCAAGGAACACATCGAGCACGTCAAACTTTGTAGGTCTGACCTCGCTTCCCGTATAATAAACGGGGTTTGTACCGCCCGTTTCGGCAACCTTGCCGTTAATATTGAGCTGGTTAATATCAAAGCGCTGGTCAATCGCGTAATCAATTTCGAGCGTGGAATTCTCCTTGACGTTATTATTCGGTCTGCCCTTGAGCACAAGCTTGCCCGTTGAGCCGTATTCCATAGAGCTGTTAGTCGAGGTAATGTCGACGTTAAAGCCGTTAATAAATTTAATTTCGCCGATGCTAAGCGGACTTGCGTTGTTGTAATAATTAACGGGATTAGTCAGCCCGTTCTGGTCACGGCCGTATTTCGGATAGTACGGGAAGCTCTTTGTGCCGCTTTCGTACTTAATCTTGTTAAGGTCAACAACGTCAACCTTGAAATTAAAGGTGTACGTTCCTGTGTAGTTGCCGCTGAATTCAAGGTGAATGACGTAATCGCCGATGTCCCTGATTTCGTTTACTCTGGTACCGTTTCGCGTGAAATATAGCACGTAATCTCTGTTAACCAGTACATCGTTGCCCTTTGCGTCGGTTACGGTAACGGTCGGCTTAACGTCGTTGCCCGTGTAATTAGTGCCTTCGGGAGTAACAAGTATTACGTTGCCCGCAAGCGAGTCTGTTGACATATCACGCGGCAGGATTTTGAAAGAAACGGCAAAATTATCGGAAAATTCGAGTCTGTAATTGCCTATCGCCTTTGCCGTTTCACTTTCGACTCCCGTGTCGGTATTCTTTACCTTTTCAGGCGGAACGTATTCACCCTCGGGGATAACCACCTTTTCGCCAGTATCTGTAGTTATCGTGTTCGTTCGGCTGACAACGTAAGGCAAAAATGCCTCATACTTTGAATCCTTACCGTTATAGATAAAGCCGCCGTCAACGCCCGTTTCGTATCCAGGCGTCGGATCTGCGTCGACGTTGTTAACCATATGGCCGTTTGCGTCGCACTGCAGATACACCTCGTATTCCTTGCCGTCGCCGCTGTCAGTAAGACGTCTGAGGATATAGCCGTGAGTCAGCTTATCCTTATAGAATACGGCCTGCTTGAACTGATAGTTTTTGTGTGAGCTTCTGTGCTCAGGAAGGTACCAGTCGTAAAGCTGATATTTATTATCATTGACGCCCTTGTTGAAGTATGCCTGCTGATGGTTTTTGTAGCCGAAATATACGCTTTCCTCGCCGCTGAGGAAATAGTTATAGTTGTTGAAGTTAATGTCCTTCTGTGAGTTCTGAGCACCGCGCGTACAGTCAACCTGGAACCACTTGTATCCGTCGCCTGATTCGTCATCGAGCTTTACATAATTCCATTCGTGAGGGTCTGAGTTCTTTTCGCTTTCGGCAATATAGTCGCCGTCGACGATGTGACACTCAATTCCGTTATACATACAGAGGTAATAGAACAGCTTTGCATTACCCTCGCAGACGGAGCGTCCGTTGTCACTGCTTTTCAGAATAGGCTCGTTCGTAACAGAGCTCTCGTAGCCGAAATACTGCGGCATATTTGCAAGCACGGTACCGTCATAGACCTTACCGAGCATATCGCTACTGCCGTATATCGCGCCAAACGCAGAGTGTGCGATATCATAACGCGTCTGAGTAACCGTATACTGACCGTTATATCCGTTAGTATACACAAACTCATCATAAGTCGCGTTACGGACGATAAAGTCGTAAATCGTTTTTACCTTCTGGTACTCGGTCATATTCGAGTTGAGATAATATGAGCTGAACCATTCTACAAAGCTCTTTGTGTACCTTTCCTGCTCGAGCGTAGTATAGTAGCTGAGATTTTCAAATTTAATCGAAAAGGTGCTGTAACGCGCCATCGTAGCAGGGTTATTGTTGTCAAAGGTGGAGCCGTAATACGATACTCTGCTATTAGTATTCGTCGGCGGAAGCGGCGATTTCATCGACTTGTAAAGGTATTCGCCGCCGACAGACGAGGTCGTTGACGTCGGCACGCCTGCAACGGTTTCTATACCGAAAACGTACTTGTAAATATCCTGATACAGCTTTTCGCAGGCTGCCTTTGCGCCACTAACGCCCGAAGTAGACAGCGACGAGTCGCCCTCTGTATCGTAAAAATACGTAGTATCAGTAGTCGCAAACCTGTATTCTATGTTTGTTTCGTGATTTTCTATCGCGTCGCTGATATATTTTATCATCTGATAAAAATCAGTATTAAATTCGATGTGTTTACCGTTTGAAACCCTGTTATAAATTGTATTACCGTTGTTGTCTGTTGAAAGAAACGGCTCATCCCCGGCAAATGCAGAAAACGGAAGCATAGCAGAAATCAAAGCCATCACAGCCGCAAGTATAAGTGATATTAATCGCTTTTTCATAGCTATTACCTCCGTTCAGAATATTCCATAATGATTATATCATTTAATATTATAAAATATAATAGAAAATAATAATTTTGTTAACTTTTTGTTAACAAAATAGAATATTAACTATTATCAATTAAAAATGCACCGACAAACCGTCGGTGCATTAATAAGCATTATTAGCAGTTTACAAGCTTTCTGTTAACCTCTTTGAGGAACTGGCCCTTCTTGTACTTTTTCTTAACTGCCTTGATGTTGGCCTTTACCTTGCCTGTTGCGATATTTGCAACGAGCTTGGTAGCGTCAGAGTCATAGTAGAAGCGCATATGCTGAACGCCGTTGAGGAACCAGGTGTTATCCCTGAGTACGCAGGTCTTTGCGTTGATAACCTTGTCCTTAGAAACGTACTTGCCCTTTGCCTTGAGCTTCTTGCCGTACTTGGCAACTGTTGCTCCTGCAGAAGCAAACTTTGTATCAATAAGCGCGTCAGTCTGGTTATTAGCCTGTGAGGTTACAGGAATACCCATCGTGCCGTAGCTTGCGAAGATAGCAACCTGAACGCCGTTCTTCTTGAGATACTTCATATTCTTGGCAAATCTGCCCTGTACGCCGTGATACTTCTTAATTTTCTTATAAAGACCGCTGTTCTTGTCAAGGAAACCGATTGAGCTCATTTCCTTTACAGCCTTGTCGTAGCTGTTATAAGGGATGCATTCCCAAAGTGCAGGGATGTTACCAATCCAGTTTTTAACAACCTCGTTGTAAATTCTTGCAACAGCCTTCTTGTCCTTAACGAGCTTTGACAGATAATCGGCAGCATAGCCAATTCTCTTGTCGCCGAGAGCAGTAATAGCTCTGAAAAGCATCTGTGAGTCACCGCCGTTGAAAGCAGTTTCCATTTCCTTGACGTACTTAAGGACTGTTTTCTTGTCAATCTTAAGGTCAAGAGCAAACGCTCTGCTGACAGCAACGCCGCCGATAGCGGGGTTAACGAATACTGCTCTTCTGACGTCCTTCTTTGTCTTGTAAGCGTCGAAGTAAGCTGAAAGAACTGCGCCGCCGAGCGAGCAGCCTACAAGCGAAACCTTCTTTGCTCCCGTTTGCTTTTTGATAGTCTTGATATAAGAATTGAGCTGTGTTGCAGTTGTGCAAACGTCCTGACGCCAGTCATAGTTGAAGCAGTAAACATTCTTTGCGCCAACTGATTTGCAAAGCTGTCTTGCGATAGCAGCCTCGGCAACGTCAGCCTCCTGCCAGTAATCCTTATGCTTTGAAAGCGGGTCTGGCCAGTAGTTGATGACGCCCTGTCCGCTCTTGATGTTACCGTCTGCAGTACAGTTGATTACGTTGTCGTCGCCTACAACCTTCTTGAGTCCAGCGATTAACTCGTCAACGTTCGTCTTTCTTGCAGGGTCGAGCATCTTAAGCACCTCGTTAATAACCTCGTTATTAGCGATAAGGTCCTCGGCAAGAGTTTCAAGTCCGAAGGTTTTGATTTCCTTCTGGTCGTCCGTGCCGATGTTCTTATACACAGGATTTGCGCCAAGACCGTGTACGAGAATTACGGGAGTAACATTTGTTTTTGCAAATGCAGTTGTTGCGATAGAGAGCATCATAACAAGCGCAAGCAAAAAGCACGTTATCTTTTTAATAGTCTTTTTCATAGTCTTCTCCTTTATTTTACAGCTTGTTTATAGCGTTAAATTGACTTGAGTAAGTGAGGAAGCTTAGCTATCGTTCCGCCGAGTCTCCAGAAAATCCTGTTAAAGCCAAGGAAGGTTGATTCGTCGTCGTTGAGAATCATAAGGAGTCCCTTCGCCTGTGCTGGTGAGAACGCACCCATCGACATCGCGATGAAGTTACGCATAGGAATCTGGGTTGCCATAGCAGCAAGCATCTTGCCGTCGCCGTTTTCGGCTGAGCCCATCTTGCTCATAATCTTTTCGATAAGGCCGCAAATCTTGCCGCCCCACTTTGTGTGACGCGCGTCGTTAAGACAGCAATAAAGGTCAATCTTCTTGTTCGGGTCAATGTCAGGTGACGGAAGCTCGTCGTAAATCATAGCGAAGTCCTCGCGCGTAATGCCTGCAACGTTGTTATAGTAATTCGGAGCAGTCGTCCTGTAATCAGGAATTGCGCCCTGAACCGTACCCTCAACGTAAACCTGAGCCGCAATACGGATATCCTGTGACGAAGCGCCGATACCGATTACAAAATCGCCGCTTTCAACAAACCAGTCGTTTGTAAATACGTTGAAGAACGCGAACGCTCTCTTGTCAAGAGTAAAGGTAATCTCCTGCTCCTCGCCTGCCTTAAGAAATACTTTCTTGAAAGCGCGAAGCTCTTTCTTCGGACGGAAGATTGTGCTTTCCTTGTCGGCAACGTAGAGCTGTGTAACCTCAGCGCCGTCTCTGTCGCCTGTGTTTTTGATTTTGAAGCTTACGTCAACGGTGTCAGTGTCCTTAATTCTGTCAGCTGAAATCTTGATGTCGCTGTATTCGAAAGTAGTATATGAAAGACCGAAGCCGAACGGGAATACGACGTCCTTGTCGACTGCGTCATAGTATCTGTAACCGATGAACACGCTTTCTCTGTGCTCAGAGGTAACTGGTCCGCCTGGGTAATTGCCGAAGGTCGGATTGTCGCTGAAGGCAGCGGGATAAGTTTCGGTAGTCTTACCCGACGGGTTAACCTCGCCAGTAAGAATTCTTGCAACTGCGATACCGCTTGCCTGTCCGCCAAGGCCTGAGTTAAGAAGTCCCTTAACCTTGTCGAGCCACGGCATAAGCACTACTGAGCCACCTGCAAGAACAACTACTGTGTTCGGGTTTGCTTCTGCAACCTTTTCGATAAGAGCGTTGTGCGAGGAAGGCATATCGATTGAAAGTCTGTCGTAGCCCTCGCCCTCGAATTCCTCGGTAAGACCTGCAAATACGATAGCAATGTCAGCGTTTGTTGCTGCGCTTACTGCTTCTGCGAACAGCTCGTCGTTAACCTCGTCCTTGCTCTTTTCGTAGCCCTTTGCGTAAGTAACGTCAACGCCGAGAGCCTTGAGATTATCAAGCGCATTGTCGAGCTTAGTAGGATTGATTACTGATGAGCCTGCGCCCTGGAAGCGCGGTGACTCAGCCATTTCGCCGATAACTGCAACCTTTGCGCCGTCCTTAAGAGGAAGGAGGTTGTCATCGTTCTTGAGAAGCTGCATTGAGCCCTCTGCAATTCTTGCAGCGATTTCGTGATGCTCGTTGATGTCGAAGTTGTATTCCTTTTCAAGAGCGGGCTTTGATTTAACGATAAGGTCAACTACTGTGTCAACGCGCTCGTTGAGAACTGCCTCGTCGAGCTCGCCGTTCTTGACAGCAGCGATAATCTTTTTTGTGTTAAGAGGACCAGAGGTAGGCATTTCGAGGTCAGTACCGTTTTCGAGTCCTGGAATTCTGTCAACTGATGAGCCCCAGTCAGTTACGAAAAGACCTTCAAATCCCCATTCGCCTCTTGCGATTTCCTGCTGTGTGTGACCGTTCTGCGAAGCGTAAACGCCGTTGATTTTGTTGTACGAGTTCATAATCGTCCACGGCTGAGCTTCCTTAACTGCAATCTCGAAAGCAGGAAGATAAATCTCACGCAGAGTACGCTCGTCGATAACCTCGTCGATTACCATTCTGAACGCCTCCTGCGAGTTAGCGCAGAAGTGCTTGAGCGATGTGCCGACGCCCATTGACTGGATACCGTTGATAACGGCTGCCGAGCATTTACCCGAAAGATACGGGTCCTCGCTGAAGTATTCAAAGTTACGGCCACAAACTGGTGAACGCTTGATGTTCGTTCCAGGGCCGAGGATAACGGATACCTTTTCGTTAAGGCATTCCTTACCCATGGCCTCACCTGCTTTATAAAGCAAATCGGGGTCCCATGAGCAGCTTGACGTTGCTGCAGGCGGGAAGCACGTTGCGGGAACAGAGTTACCAAGACCGATACCGTTTGAGGTTTTCTTGTCGGTATTCTGCTTACGCAGGCCGTGAGGGCCGTCAGTTACCATAATTTTCGGGAGTCCGAGCTCTGCTGATTCCTCAAGGTGCCAGTAGTCGTAGCCCGACACGAATGCAGCCTTTTGCTCAAGACTCATTTTCTCCACAATTTCGGGGTGTTTCATTGATTTACTCCTTTCGAACGAATAAATTAAAATACATCGAGTAACATTATACAATATTTTTCTGCAAATGTCTATATATTTTATTAAAAATATAAATCTGCACGTCAAAATACGATTTTCCTTTATGAAAATTTGAGGCTGCCCCGCGTGAGGCAGCCTCTCTTGCAATATTATTTTGCTTTAACCTTCTTAACGTTCGACCATTTACCGTAATACTTAACGTCCCTGATAATTGTGAACGAGCGAACTCTTACGTAGTAAGCCTTGCCCTTTTTGAGCTTCTTTACGGTTAACGTGTTAGTGTTCGGGTCTGCAACTGTTTTTGTCTTTTTGCTCTTAGTGAACTTTTTATTACGAGCATACTGGAGCTGATAGCCGCTGACGCTCGCCTGCTTTGACCACTTTGCTTTAAAGCCCTTCTTTATTGCCTTTGCAGATTTCAGCTTAGCAGTTTTAGGATTAATGATGAACGTTGCTGAGGTTGCGCTGTAGAAATTGCCGATACCAGAAATTGTAACAGTCGCAACGCCGACGTCAATGTTAGCTGTATAGGTAAGCGTATAATCCCTGTTGTAGCTCAGAACTCTGCCCTTGTACCAAACGGTAGGAGCAGGAGTTTTCGTTCCGCCTGAGTACGTCTGGCTTTCAATATAGCCAACGCTGAATTTTTCTGCGGTGTCAATAATATTAAACGTAGTGCTTGCCGAGCCTCTGTAATTGCCGATACCGTTAATGGTAAGCGTAGCAGTTCCAGCCTGGTCGTTATTTGAATAGCTATACGTAAAATCTCTGTCTTTTACCATCTTAACGCCGTTGCAGCTGATTGACGGTAACGGTTCAGTAATTGAGTTCTTAACCGAAAGCTTCTGGGTAGCGATGTCACCGAAAGCGACGTTGGAATTATTAAGCGTTCTCTGTACGATTTTGAAGTTTATAACTCTTACAGAGCCGTTGTATTCATCCTTACCCGTAAACGTTACGGAAGCCGTTCCGACAGAAACGTTGTCCGCATATTTTACGTTATACTTTGCCGCGTCAACCTTTGAGCCGCCAAAGGTAACTGCAATATTGTCAAACGTGATACTCTTGCCCGTGTACTCAACAGAAGCAGGAATACCAGTAATCACAGCGTTGTCAAGGTTGTTTCTTACGTTAACGTTGAGCGTAAAGGACTTACTTCCGCTCTTTGATGAGAACAGAATCTTTGCCGTTTCGTAGCTGTAATTCAAGCCCTTGATGGTGTAAGTTACGCCTTCACCGTCGGCAGACGGTCTTTGCTGAACGTCGATGTACTCTTCGCCTGACAAAATCTTGTATACAGGCGGGTCAACAGTTTTGTTGTTGTCCGTCGTGCTCGTCCTGATGGTAACTTCGTTAGTCAAACCGACAGGAAGATAAATTGTTCCTGGTAAGTTTGCATCATTTGCGTCCTTGGCAGTAATGTCTGTAGCGCAAGGAAGCATATCAATGGTGATGTAATCGGACGGGTCGTCTTCTTTCGGCGCCGTTACGTTTTCTGTAGCACAGCAATAAACGACATATCTGCCGAGATTTCTCGGAGTGATTGAATAGGAAGTGTCGGTATTCTTTGTAATCGTTGCAAGACCTGCGCTTGCCGCTTCTTCCATAGACATCACGTCGCCGTCTTCATAACGGATAGTCCAGATATACTCATCATTAATCGTGTCGTCGTCCGCACTCTTAGCGTCAGCTGTAACAACAATCGGTCTGCGGTTTTTTTCGCTTGCCTGAAGGTAATCAGAGTACAGATAATGATTATCAGCAACGTCAGTTGTAAAGGATTCGCTGTCGCAGGTTGCGCCGAGGTTTAATTCTGTTACTCTGACTGCAGGCACTACGTTAATCGGCTGGCTAACGCTTACGCCCGACTCAGTAGTTGCGTATACAAGAACTGGAGTAGTTTTGGTAACTTGCTTTGCAACGATATAACCCGTTTTTGCATCAACGGATAAAACGTCAGGACTGGAGGTTGACCAGTAAATCGGCTCGTCAACGACAGCAGGATTTGTTGTTGCAAACAACTGCTGAATGTGACCTGACGGAATATTAACTGAACCGTCGGACTTTGTGATTGCAGTAATAGCCTTAATACCGATTTTTACCGTAACGTCTACCGACGTAATGGCAGAAGCATTGTCCTTGCTCATTACCCAGATAGTAGCCGAGCCCTTGTCGACAGCCGTTACAACACCCGTTTTTGAGTCAACCTTTGCAACCTTCGCATTTGATGACGAATAAGTTATTTCATCAGTATGATAAACGGGGTCTACCGTAAGGCTGTTATTAAGATTATATGTGCTACCGCTTGCAGAAGCGTTTGTGTACAGAACGAACTCGTCAAGTACGTCTTCCGTCTTGTTCTGCTCGCTGTCAAGCTTATACAAGGTCATACCCTGAATCGGGAAAGAATTGCTGACGTAAATTTCCGTAACAATCATTCCCAGCGTTCTTTCGAGCTTGCCGTTGTCCTTTGAATTATTGCGGCTTGTCAGATAATACGTTCCCGCAACGTCAATAGAAAGCTCGCAGGTTGTTCCGTTAACGGTGTAATACTTGCTCTGTGCTCTGGTTTTCAGCGTGCTGTCGGTGTAAAGCACGTACTCGATATCGTCATTCGCGCCTGAGCTGAACGAGCTTGCCGAGATTGTAAACGTCTTGCCCGATACTGCGGCGATTGACGCGTCGACTCTCTGGTCGCTGTTAACCATAGCGTATTGCGAAGCGGAGGCACCGAAAGGAGTATAATTCAGCCTGTAGGATGTCGTAGGAACACAAATCTGAACGTTAACCGTACGGATTGTCTTACCGCTTCGTGTGGAAAATCTGATAACGCCCGTTCCCGCAGCTCTGTTGTTTACTGATAAATTGTAAACGCCTGCGTTTGCGGTAAGCGTAGTATTTGCAAGGTTTTCAACAAGAACTGTGATGTCATCGTCTGAAACAGCAGGTGTAACCTCTTTGTACGAAAAATCAACCGTACCGTTTCTGTCAATATAAAGCGTGTTGATATCGCTGTTGAAATATGCGTGGTCGTTGTTGTCAAAGCTGAGGGCAAACGATTCGATTGCCTGCAGGGACGTCATTTCGAGCTGATTCGTTCTGCTTCCCAACGTTGCAGTTACAACGGCGGTTTTTCCTGCGTTCGGCATAACTACGGTTGCAATTTCAGTAACCGTATACGTGCCGTCGCCGTTATCTTTGTACGAATAATTGTTCTTGCTGTTGAGGGAAGCGCCGTTTTCCTGCTCGGTTATGCTCCAAGTAAACGCAGAGTTATTGAGCGCCTGCTCCTCGGTTGCGTTAGTAATTCTTGCAACTACGTCGTACGACATACCGTTGTAAAGGCTTGTTGAATTAGTTTCAAGCTCAAAGCCGTCAACGTCGTTCTTAACAAGAACTTCGATTGTATATGATTTGCTTCCGCTCTTTGAAGCAAACGTTATTTTTGACTCATCAGTACTGTAGCTCAGAGCTTCAATGGTATACGTTATACCCTCGCCGTCAGCTGACGGAGCCTGCTGAATATTGATGTTACCAGGACCCGATACGATTTTGTAGGTCGGCGGGTCAACGGTCTTGTTGTTGTCTGTCGTACTTGTCTTTACTGTTATTTCCTTTGTTGAGCCAACGGTAATAACTACTGGCTCAGTAATATTTGCGTTCGTTTTTGCGTCCTTAACCGAAATTGTTGAAGCGCGCGGAAGCATATCGATGAAAATATAATCAGTCTGGTCGGTATCCTTCGGAGTTTCAATGTTTTCAGCTGCAACGCATTTTACAACGTAACGGCCTGTGTACTTCGGAATGATTGAATACGAAGTATCAGAAAGCTTTGTAATTGTTGCAATACCTGCGCTTGCCGCGTCGTCCATAGACATAGCTTCGCCTTTGTCATAGCTGATAGTCCATACGAACGAATCGGTTATCGGAGAAGAGTCCTGACTATCATAGTCAGCGCTGACAATAATCGGCTTGCGACTACTTTCTGTTCCTAAATAGTAATCCGAATACAGAATGTGGTTATCGTAAACATCGTTTTCAAAAGTATTGCTTTCGCAGGTTGCGCCGAGAGTAAGAGTAGTAACTCTGTTTGCAGGCACAACGTTAATCGGCGTGTTTACGCTTGTGCCAGATTCAGTTGTTGCGTAAACGATTGCTGGAGTTTTCTTGGTAACTGCCTTCGCAGTAATAACGCCCGTTTTTGCATCTACTGCCAAAACGTCGGGATTAGACGTCGACCAGTAAATCGGCTCGTCAACTACCGCAGGATTTGTGGTTGCAATAAGCTGCTCAACGTGACCTGACGGAATGTTAACAGTACCGTCAGCCTTAGTGATACCAGTAATTGCTTTGATACCGATTTTTACCGTAACGTCAACCGAAGTAATTGCAGCGGCGTTATCCCTGCTCATTACCCAGATTGTAGCTGTACCCTTGCTGACAGCAGTTACAAGACCAGTTTTTGAGTCAACCTTAGCAATCTTTGCGTCAGATGACATAAACGTTACTTCGTCAGTATGATAAACAGGGTCTACAGTTAAGCTGTTAGTAAGGTTATACGTGCTTGCGCTCGTTGAAGCGTTTGTGTACAGAACGAGGCTTTCAAGGATTTCATCAGTCTTGTTCTGCTCGCTGTCAAGCTTGTACAGATTCATACTCTGAATCGGGAAAGAGCTGCTGACGTAGATTTGCGTAACAATCATACCCAGAGTTCTGTCAAGCTTGCCGTTATCCTTTGAGCAATTGCGGGTGGTGAGGTAATAAGTTCCCGCAACGTCAATAGAAAGCTCGCAGGTTCTGTCAACTACTGTATAATAATTGCTTTGCGCTTTGTTAGTCAGTCCTGCGTCCGTATAAAGCACATACTCCATCTCGTCGTTTGCGCCCGAGCTGAACGAACCAGCTGTAATTGAAAACGGCTTGCCAGCAACTGCGGCGATAGACGCGTCAATTCTTTGTTCGCTGTCGACCATAGCGTATTGCGAAGACACTGCGTTAAAAGGATTATATGTCAGTCTGTATGATGCTGTAGCTACACAAATCTGAACGTTAACCGTACGGAGTGTCTTACCGCTTCGTGTAGAAAATCTGATAATACCCGTTCCAGTTGCATTTTTGGCTATTTCAAGGTTATAAGAGCCAGAGTCATATTTAAGCGTACCGTACGGAATGCTTTCAAGAAGAACTGTGATTTCATCGTCAGAAACGTCAGGTTCAATGTTAGTAACTGAAAAGTCAACTGAAGCTTCTCTGTCAATATACAGCGTATTGGTATTGCTGTCGTAGTACGCGTGACTATTATTGACAAAATCAACAGAAAACGACTCAATAGCCTGCTGAGAGGTCATATTGAGAGATTTCGTTCTGCTTCCTAACGAAGCAGTTACGGTTGCCGTATTGCCTGCGCTCGGCATAATAACAGCCGCCGTTTCCGTAACCGTGTAGGTGTCGTCACCGTTATCTGTAACGGAATAATTGTTTTTGCTGATTACGGAAGCACCGTTATCCTGCTGATTGATACTCCACGAAAATGCAGAGTTACCGAAAGCCTCGGAATACGTGGCGTCAGTAATCCTTGCTGTTACATCGTACGACATACCGTTATAAAATGTTGTCGTACTTGCCGTCAGCTCGAAACCGTTGTTCGTTTCAGCCAACACAGTAATCGGCGCTGACAGTATCATTACCACAGCAAGCAGTAACGATGCAAGTTTTTTGATTTTAGACATAATTTCACATCCTTAAATAATAATAAATCTATTATAGCAAATAGATGGATATAAGTCAATCATTGTAAATTAGAATATTTTATTTATTACTGCATACAATGCTGATATTTCCGACTGATATCTGAGTTATCATATCGTCATTCTTTTCGACTGCAAAGGCTCCGAGTGAGCATTTGTCCCCGCCGTTTTCAAGCGCAGTAAATATTTCCCACAAAAGGCGCGCAGGGTTTGTAGCGTCGACGTTTTCCTTGCTTTCGCGTTTTATCATATTGCCGCGTGAAAAGGTGACTTCCCTGCCGTCACAGCTCATCGTAAGCCCCTCGGCATTGGTGGAATTCACGGTAACGAACGCCGTTTTGTTCTGCCATTTAACAGTACAGTTAAAACTAAAATCCCCTGTTTTGTACACCGCGTCAAACGAAGTATCCGCGGTTTTAACAGGGGGTTTTTCAGGCTCAGAGCACCCGCACAGAATAAGCGCGAGCGCAAAGAGCAAGGGTATTATTTTTTTCAATATGTAGCACCGTCCAAACACTATTCTGTTACAGACATTAAAACGCCGAGCAGTTCTGTCATATCGCTGACTGCCATTCCGCGCTGGCTGATATTATTAGCGGCAGCGTCGCCGCATTTTCCGTGAATATACACAGCTGCCTTTGCTGCGTCAAAGGGTGATAAGCCCTGAGCGATAAACGCACCCGTCATACCCGAAAGCATATCGCCGCTTCCGCCCATAGCCATTCCTGGATTGCCGGTCATATTTACAAACACTTCTTTTCCGTCCGTCACAACCGTGTTTGCTCCCTTTAATACAAGAACAACATTATTCCCCTTTGCAAAATCCTTTGCAATATTTATCCTGTCCTTCTGTATCTCGGCTGGCGTCATTGATACAAGTCTTGCCATCTCGCCTGGATGGGGCGTCAGAACTATCGGCGCTTTAATGTCATCAATAATATTTATGCACCGAGAAAGACAGTTTATACCGTCAGCGTCAAGAATTATCGGACATTTTGCATTTTTCAAAACGTGATTGACGAGAATACGCGTGTCGTCGTTGTCGCCTATTCCGCAGCCTAAAACTATGCTGTCCGCCCAGTCGCGTTCAGCGTCAAAATCAGCAGTACAGTCGGGCGAAAACGTGCCGTTTTTCGTATCGGCGCACGGCTTGAAAATCGGCTGTGTAAGGTGCGACGCGGCAAGCGGATACGCCGATTCGGGAATCATAAGCTTAACAAGTCCCGCACCGCTTCTGACAGCGGCTTTTGACGCGATTACAGCGGCGCCGAACATACGGTAGCTTCCGCAGATATTGAGCTGATGGCCGAGGTCGCCCTTGTTTGCGTTTTTGTCACGCTTTTGAAACATCAATCTGACGTCTTTTTCTTCAATCGTATTTACGTATTCGTCCTCGTAGCAGTCCTCGGGAATGCCGATTTGCACCGTTTCTATGTCGCCGCAGTACGCGTTTGCAGGCGGCAGAACGTGAGCAAATTTCAGCGTAGAAATAGCAATTGTAAAATCGGCGCTGACGCAGTTTTCGCACGCCTCGCCTGTCGCTGAATTCGTTCCGCTCGGAGTGTCAACGGATATAATTTCAGCCTCGCTTTCGCTGACTGCCCTGAAGATTTTATCAAACGGAGCGCGCGCTTCGCCGTGAAAGCCAATTCCGAACATACAGTCAACGATATAGTCGCATGCCGTGTATTCGTCGGAATAATCAACGACTGGAACGCGGCTCAAAACAGCCTCGTTATAGTACTTAACGGGCTCTGGAATAGTCGGTTCGCC
>JAFWKC010000076.1 GCA_017514345.1 Eubacterium sp. | reverse complement strand
CAAAATTCATCAAAGAATTATAATTCATCTGCGATTTTGATTAATCGTTGTAAACGGTGATTTGCTCCGCTTCGGGAGATGGGCGGATTGAACTGCTCTGCAAGCTCAGAGAGAGATAAATCGGGGTTTTCAAGTCTTATTTCCGCCATTTCGCGCAGCGGCTCTGACAGATAATCAAGACCCTTTGTTTTTTGTATTTTCATAATTGCGGCAATCTGGGGCGAAGCCGCTTTGACTGTTTTTTCGATATTTGCAGTTTCGCAGTTTGCTTTGCGGTTTGCGGCGTTTCGTATTTCCTTTACAATTTTTACGTTCATCATATCGAACATCGAAGCCGACGCGCCCATTATATAAAGGCAGTCCTCAATCGACTCGCTGTCCTTGAAATAGATGATGTGATACCCTTTTCGCTGAACAAGCTTTGGCGTCAGGTCGCTTTCGGCAAAGAGTGTAATAAGGCTCTTTGTAAGGTTTAAAAACGCAACCGAAAATTCAAGGTGATAGTCCTTATTAGGACTTGACACCGTTCCGCAACTAAGAAAAACGCCCGCAAGAAATGCGTTCTGGCACTGCTGACAATCAAAGTTTGAAAAGTTAATCTTAAGGCTCGTTTCGTGCTCGGAATGAGCAAAGTAGTTAAACAGCATCGCGGCTGTTTTTTTGCTTTTTATGTCAATAGTGAAAATCCTTCCCGACGGTGAAACTGTAACGGTTGTATCAACGTTGCAAAGCTCCTTTAACAGCCGTTTACAAAGCATAATGATATTCTCATTTTCACTCTGAAACGTCATTCGCCGCGACGAAAAGCACTTAGAAAACAGAGCCATTCCGTAAAGAAGGCTCTTTTTGCAGCATCGCTTGTCATATTCAATTTTCACAAGCTCGTTTTTGACCTGCGATGAAAATGTCATAATGCTTTTCTCTATTTTCTGTCAATATCTCTGTGGTTTACCGTTACGTTATCCCAGCGGCGCTTAAAGTATTTGTAAAGCGCTTCGGCAAATGCAACGCTGCGGTGATTTCCGCCCGTACAGCCGATAGCGATAACAACCTGACTTTTGCCCTCGCGTATGTAAAGCGGATTAAGAAAATCAAGCAGCCCCTTGAGCTTTTCAAGCAGCTCATTTGCAGCGTCAAAGCTGAAAACGTAGTTATACACCTCTTCGTCAAGTCCCGTCTTGCTGCGAAGCTCCTCAACCCAGTAAGGATTAGGCAGACAGCGTACATCAAGCACAAAATCCGCGTCAGTCGGTATACCGTGCTTAAAGCCGAAGGACATAACGTTAATATTCATAACATCCTTGTCGTCGCCGATAAGGATTTGAGTAAGTCTTGCTTTGAGCTGAGTGTTTGTTAAATCAGAGGTATCAATAACAAAGTCCGCACTTTGACGAATTGGCTTGAGCACCTCTTTTTCGTACTCTATAGCATCCTCTGTTCTTCCTGCAAATTTGTCGGCAAACGGATGCTTACGGCGCGTGAGCTTATAGCGCTTGAGCGCTTCGGGAGTTTTTATGTCAAGATAAATAATTCTCACAACATAGTCGCCGTATTTCAGATTTTCAACAGCCTCGGTAAAAGCAGTAAAAACGCCTTTTGAGCGCACATCGGCAACAATGGCGATTTTGCTGTAATCCTCGGAATTTTCCATAAGACCGATAAAGGTGGAAATGAGCTGAGCGGGCATATTATCAATACAATAATAGCCTGCATCCTCCATAAAGCCCATAGCCGTTGATTTACCTGCGCCCGATACACCTGTTAAAAGTACGATTTCCTTCATAACTCTCCCCTTGCTATTTTGTCACTCTGATTTCCATTTCGAGCTTAACGCCCTTGTTTTCATATACTGTATCCGAAACCTTTTTGCAAAGGTTAAGCACATCCTTGCAGGTTGCGCCGCCCTTGTTGATAACAAAGCCTGCGTGCTTTTCGCTGACCTGTGCGCCGCCTACGCTTGCGCCTTTGAGATTACATTCCTCAATCAGCGCGCCTGCAAAGTAACCCTCGGGGCGTTTAAAGGTTGAGCCTGCCGACGGGTATTCAAGCGGCTGTTTGTCCTTGCGCCTGCCGAGCAGGTCGTCCATCTTTGCTTTGATTTCAGTCGCATTTCCTTTTTTGAGCTTAATATAAAGCCCCGTGATAATACAGCCGTTATCGTAATAGGCTGAATGACGGTACGAAAGCTTAAGGTCACCGCCTTCAAGCACGCCCTTTTCGCCGTCAGCGGTTACGTGGTCACACTTAAAAAGCACGTCCTTCATTTCGCCGCCGTATGCGCCAGCGTTCATAAACGCCGCGCCGCCGCACGAGCCTGGAATACCGTATGCAAATTCAAGCCCCGAAAGGCTGTTGTCAAGAGCGAGCCTGCACACGTTGATAAGCTTTGCGCCCGCCTCTGCATAAATGGTAGTATCGTCAATAAGTCTGACGTCGGAAAATTCCTTGCCGAGCAGAATAACGCACGCGTTAATTCCGTCGTCGTCAACAAGCAGATTTGAGCCGTTGCCGATTGCCATATATCTTATGCCGAGCTCGTTGCACTTTTTTACAATCATCGCAATCTCGTCGGCTGATTTCGGTTCAGTAACAAGACGAGCCGCACCGCCTATCTTAAAGGTAGTGTGGCTTATCATCGGTTCATTTTCCGTAAAAATTATGTTTTGATGTTCAAGAAAGTTAATAAGATTAGTCAAAATTTCACCCGTTTATATCAGTTAACGCTGCCGAGAATAGCCGCGCCGATAATGCCTGCGTCGTTGCCGAGCTCAGCCTTCATAATCTTTGTCTGGATTTTTGAATAAACGCTGTAGCGCTCAGACTCAATATATCTGCGAAGCGGTCTGAGAAGCGTTTCGCCCTCGTTGCAGATGCCGCCGCCTACGCAAATGATTTCTGGCTGAAGCGCATTAACAAGGTTGATAAGTCCGCACGCAACGTATTTTATGTAATTATCAACTACCTTTATACCTGCGATATCGCCGCGGCGCATCGCGTCAAAGGCAGTTCTGCCCGAAACCTTGCCCTCCTCCTTAGCAAGCTCGTGCATAACGGAATCTGGATATTCCTCCATAGCGCGCTTTGTCTGGTTGATAAGCGCAGTTGCAGAAGCGTAAGCCTCCCAGCAGCCCTTACGTCCGCAGGTGCAGGGCTCGCCGTCAACTACAATAACCATATGTCCGCACTCGCCGCCTGCATTGTTAACGCCCGAAACAATCTTGCCGTCAACGATAACGCCAGAGCCAACGCCCGTGCCGAGAGTTACTGCAACGAAGTTTTCAGAGCCGTTTCCGCAGCCTGCATACGCTTCGCCGAGAGCGGCGCAGTTTGCGTCATTTTCTATAAATACTGGCTTATCGCCGAGTCTTTCCTTAAGCATATCCTTTGCAGGAACGTGGTCAAAGCCGAGGTTGTTTGCAAACTCGATTACGCCGTCCTTGTTAACAGTACCAGGCGTACCCATACCGATTGACTCTATTTCGTCAATAGTAATTCCTGCGTCGCCCATAGCCTGCTTTGAAACCTTAGCAATATCGTCAAAGATTTCTTCTGCCGAGCGAGGCATATCAGTCGGCGTTTTCGCCTTTGCGACGATGTTATACTTTTCATCAACTACTGCAGCAACAATATTT
>JAFWKC010000075.1 GCA_017514345.1 Eubacterium sp. | reverse complement strand
ACAAGCGCGCCGCAGCAAAGACCTCCCGTGCACGATTCGGCAAAAGAAATATGATATCCTTTTTTTATAAGCAGTTCAACTGCCTGTTCTTCAAGCGTCATATTATCACCGTCTATTTCTTTGTTACGTAAGCGATTTGTACCATATGGTTTTTTACTGAACGAACAGAAATGGTAAGCTCATCAGTTTCGCAGGTGAAAACCTCGCCGTCGTTCGGGACGCGCTGCAACACGTCGCAGACGTAGCCGTTAAAGGTATCGTACATATCCTCGTTAGTAAGGTCAACGCCTACTGTATGCGAAACCTCGTCGATTTCTGCGCTGCCCTTAATACGCCAGCTGTCATCGGTAAGCTGCTGAATGTCCTTCGTTACTGCGCCCTCTTCGATATTGTACATATCGCCGACAAGCGCTTCCATCAGGTCGTGAAGAGTGATTATGCCCTCAAAGCCGCCGTATTCGTCAACAATAACGGCAAAGTATTTGCGCGTGCTTTTCATCTGCTTAAAAAGATTATACGCCTTCATACCCTCTGGCACGTAAACTGGCTCGTCAACTGCAGTTGCAATAACGCTTTTCTTTGTCTTGTTCTTGATACGGAAGTAATCCTTTGTGTCAAGAATACCGATAATATTTTCGTTGTTATCGCGAATCAGCGGATAAAAGCTGTGGCGCGTTTCGTAGATTACCTTGTTCCACTCCTCAATAGGCGAGTTAGCGTCAATAAAGTCAACGTCGCGCCTGTGGGTGCAAATCTGTTCAATCGTAGTATCGTTAAAATCGAATACGTTTTGAATAATTTCGTTTTCGTAGTCCTTGATTGTTCCCTGTTCGCTTCCCTGAGAAAGAAGCATACGGATTTCCTCTTCTGTGATTTTTTCGTCGTTTTCGTTAGGGTTGATACCGAAAATGCGAAGCACGAGGTTTGTTGAAGCCGTAAGGATAAACACGACAGGTCTGAAAATAATTGAAACTGCATAGAGCATTCCGCTCATACCGAGCGCCATCTTTTCGGCGCGCTTCATAGCTATACGCTTTGGCACAAGCTCGCCGAACACGAGGTTAAAATATGCGAGAATGAGCGTAATTACGATAACAGTAACCGTGCTTAGAACTCTCTCGTTTACGCCTACGCCTAAGCCTACAAGCCGCTTGACGATTGGTGAAGCAAAGCTGTCAGCGGCAAACGCACTTGACAGCAAGCCTGCAAGCGTTATAGCGACTTGAATTGTCGCAAGAAAACGCGAGGGCTGGTCGGTAAGCCTGGAGAGCTTAACTGCTTTTTTGTTGCCCTCTGACGTGAGCTGACGAAGGCGCGCGTCGTTCATAGATATTACTGCAATTTCTGCGCTTGCAAAAACTGCATTGAGAAATACAAGAACAATTAAAAGGATTATTTTTCCAATCATTTATTTTATCCCGTTCTGAAGCTTAGCTGCAGTGAGCGTATTCTTCATAAGCATTGAAATAGTCATAGGTCCTACGCCGCCTGGAACTGGAGTTATGTAGGAGCACTTATCCTTAACGTCATCAAAGTCAACGTCACCGCAAAGCTTGCCGTTTTCATCCCTGTCCATACCGACGTCGATAACTACTGCGCCCTCCTTAACCATATCGGCTTTGACAAATTTTGCCTTGCCGATTGCAGCTATAAGGATATCTGCGCCGCTTGTAATTTCGCTTAGATTCTGAGTTCTTGAATGTGTGATTTCAACAGTAGCGTTTTCGTGAAGAAGAAGCATAGCCATAGGCTTGCCGACAATATTGCTTCTGCCCATAACAACAGCCTTCTTGCCGCTTACGTCAACGCCAGTAGAATGAATAAGCTCCATAACGCCTGCAGGCGTGCAGGGCAAGAAGTTATAATCGCCAATCATAATTGCGCCGACGTTTACAGGATGAAACGCGTCAACGTCTTTTATTGGGTCAATTCGGTTAATAACCTCCTTGTCGTCAAGATGTGACGGCAACGGAAGCTGACAGAGTATACCGTTAATTCTGTCGTCATTATTGAGCTTGTCAACAAGCGCATTGAGCTCTTCCTGCGTAGTGCTTGCGGGCAGAGCGTATTTTTCGCTGTAAAAGCCGCACTCCTCGCACGCCTTTTCCTTGTTGCGAACGTACACCTGAGAGGCTGAATCGTCGCCGACAAGTATTACTGCAAGTCCTGGAGTTACGCCCTTTGCCTTTAACTCCTCGCACTCAGCCTTAACGCTTTGTTTAACTGCCTTTGATACTGCTTTTCCGTCAATTATCTGCATTTTGCTTTTCCTCTTTTTCAATCATTTCTTTATATTCGTCATCGTCAATTCCTATCGTTATTGACGAATAACCGTCTGTGTCTGCAATTACAATCTGATTCGGCTTGTCTGGAATCATTTTTGCGGGCAAATTACCTTTCTTATATCTAATCATAAAGTAGATAAAGCACGAAAGCGCAACTACAACTATTATAGCTGACAAAAGCTGAGAAACACGAATGTTAGTAGAGCCGATATAGAGCGAATCGGTTCTCATACCCTCAACTACCATTCTTTCTGCTCCGTAAAGCACGCCGTACAGCATAAAGATTTCGCCCTTAAACTTACGGTGCTTATTCACGATTATGTGAAGCACAAGGAAGCTGAGCAGGCACCACACGCTTTCATACAAAAACGTCGGGTGAACTGCGCTGTTAGGGTCGACCTCTATTCCCTTTTGCGCGAGCGCGTCAGCCGAAGCGGCAAGCGTGTCGCGGATTTTCGGCGACCACATACGAAACAGCGCCGTATCTGTGTTAGTGCCGAAAGCCTCCTGATTAAAGAAGTTACCCCATCTTCCAATTCCCTGGCCAATAAGCAAGCCAAGCGCGCCGAGATCAAGAAGGTTGAGGAAGTTGATTTTGCCGATTTTACAGCCGATTGCAGCGCCGATAAGCGCGCCGATTATTCCGCCGTAAATCGCAATTCCGCCGTTCCATATTGCAGGAATTTCGTTAAGGTGCTGCGAATAGTAGTCCCATTCAAACGCGACGTAATAAAGGCGCGCGCATACTATTCCGAAAATCGTGCCCCATATAAGCACGTCGGTCATACCGTCAAGACTCATCTTCCACTTATACGCTCCGCGACCGCCATACAAAACAGCAAGCGCAAATCCAAAAGCGATGATTATTCCGTACCAATGCACCTCATAGCTTGAAATCGAAAAGGCTACGGACGGAAGATTAAAGTCTATTCCAAGACCGTCAAAATAAACGTGAGTTACGTCTGACATAAAATGTCCTCCGAAAAATTATTTATTCTTTACCACAGATAACGCAGAATACTCCTCGAGCATCATATTTTCAAGTCTGCCCTCTACGTCCTGCAGGGTAATATCTCTGTAAATATCAAGCGCGTCAAACAGCCTCCAGCCGTTAAAGTCGCACGCTATAAGTGCGTTAGCGATAGTATCCGTATCGTTAAACGCCATTATTTCCTGTCCGTACATACTGCGCCGTACAGTTTCAAACAGCTCCTCGTCAATGCCGTCCTTTTTGAGCCTTGCTATTTCGGCTTTAATCTGAGCGGCAACCTCCTCGGGATTTTCACTTTCACCTTCAAAGATTACGGTTTCAAAGCCGTTGCCGATAAAGTAAGAGCCGTTAAACGAGGTGTCAACAAGTCCCTGCTCAACAAGGCGTGAATAAAGCGGCGACATATTGCCCGAAATAATCTTAATAAGAATTTCAGTAATAACGTTTTCTCTGTACGTAGGAAGCGGCTTTACGCAGGCTTCCTTGTAGCCGAACGCAAATACTGGAACGTTAATAGGAAGATTGTGTTCCATATAGCTGCAGGCAATATCGCGCGGCTCATCTTTAAATGAACGTTCAATCGACAGCTCAGGCGCGTCCTTTAGGAATTTATCGCAAACCTCAAGCACGTCGTCAACCGTGATATTACCGACAACTGCAAGCGCCATATTATTCAGATTATAGAAGGTATCGTAGCAGTCGTAAAGAAGCTTGTCTGTAATCTGTGCAATTGACTCTACCGTTCCTGCAATATCAATCTTGACTGGATGGTTGTGATAAAAGCACCTCAAAAGATTAAACGTGCTCATCCAGCCCGGAGAATCAAGATACATTCTGATTTCCTGGGCAATAATCCCCTGCTCCTTTTGAACAGTTTCTGCCGTGAAATACGGGTTTTGTACGAAGTCGAGCAGAATTTCAAGACTGTCCTTAAAATTCTCGCTGCACTGAAAAAGATAGCAGGTACGGTCAAACGAGGTATAGGCGTTTGCGTTTGCGCCTGTTTTTGCATAGCGTTCAAACGCGTCGAGCTCCTCGCTTTCAAAAAGCTTGTGTTCAAGGAAGTGCGCTATTCCTTCGGGCACCTCGGTGAATTCAGCTCTGTCGCTTCGCTTAAACTTCGTATCAATCGAACCGTACTTTGTGCCGAATATCGCATACGCCGAGGAATAATTCTCCTTTGGCATAACGTATATCTTCAGCCCGCTTTTATGTTCAATTTCGTAATACTTTTCGCCGAGGACGTCGGAAATAATCTCTTTTACAGCCATTATTCACCCTCCTTTAACGAAACAAGTCTGAATACTGAGTCAAGGCTGAGAAGCTTTGCACATCCTATGATATCACTTTCGGTAACAGAGCTGTTTGCGGCAGCAGATTCCTCAGGTGATGAAATGTCGCTGTCAGTAATCTGAGTAAGATACCAGCTGCAAAGTGCGTACGCGTCGTCGCGAACGGAAAGAATACGGTCGGAAACACCCATTTTTGCAGCAGCAAGCTCAGTACTTACGTCGCCGTTTTTGATGCTTTCAAGCTGATTATTAATCTCGCTTACAGCCTTGTCCATATTTTCCTCTTCACAGCCGCACTGAATAATAATTACGCTCTTTCTTCTGTCAAGCCGAGCCGAGCAGTAATAGCAAAGCGACAGCTTTTCGCGTACGTTATTAAACAGCTTGCTGTAAGGACCGCCGCCAAAAACGTCGCAGAACAGCCTTAGCTCGGGATGCTGTTCAAAGCCGCAGTCACGATTTATTCTGTAGCCTAAAACGAGCTTGCCTTGCTCAACGTCAATACGTTCGCTGTCAGACTTTACTTCTTCGGCAACGCCCTTGAATACGGCTTTAACGGGGCCGATATACTCCCTGTCTACTGTATCAAAGTGCTTCTTTGCAATTTCGATAACTGCTTCGATGTCAACGTTGCCGACAATAGTTATGCGTATTTTTGCATGTTTTTTGAGTGAGTCAAGCGCGCTGACAAGCTCATCGCTTTCAACAGCCTTGATAGCATCCTTTGAGCCGTACTTGTTTACGGAATACGGCTCGGTATCGAACATCAACGCTTCAAGCCTTCTGAGCGAATAGATGCGCTTTTCATTAAATTCAGCGTCGAGCTTTTCGCACAAAAGCTTCTTTTCGCGCTTAATATCTGACTGCGAAAACCTTCCGTCGGTAATATTCGGCTCAAAGAGCATACTCATCAGAAGCTCAAAGCTTTCTGCGCTGATGCTTTCGCCGTCAATAGCAAATCTGTCTGCAAGCGAAGACACTGACAGCGTAAGCGCCTGGTTTTCGCCGAGCTTTGAAATAGAGCAATCTGCGCTCGCGCCGTAAAGCATAGCAAGCCTTTTGTTAAGAGCATTTACGTTCGGATACGCCTTTGTCGTGCTTGCAAGCATATTGAAAAGCAGAGCGTTAGCAGAAGCCGCCTTCTCCTCAAGCGGAGCAAGAAACGTTATTGCAATTTCATTAGTTTTGAATTTGTCGGTCTGGGAATAAACGATATCAATTCCCTCTCCGACGTTATACACATTATAATCCTTCATTTTATCACCTAATTGTGTATTATAACACAAGATATTAAAAATATCCACTATTATAATAAAATATATAATAAAGCTAAAATCAGCGTTTTGTCGCATTCATCCCGCATAGCCGAAATCAGCGAAATCAGCATTAGCGGAGTCAGCTCCTTTTCCTTCATCGGCGTAAGTATATCAATCAGCGCTTTAAGCGCTTCAAGGTTTACTTCATCTTTTGCAGCTTCGCTGTACTGCCTCGTTCGCTCCTGCATATCACGCACGCGCTTTTTTGCGTCATCAATATCATTCGTTGTAAACTGAGCCATTGAATATTCCTCCGATATGTAGTATAATCAGTAATACTATGAAAATTATTCGGAGGGTATGATGAGAATTATCGCCACATCGGACACGCACAGACGAATGAATTACCTTTATGACATAATCGAACGCCACAGAGAAAACGCTCAGCTTTTTATCAACTGCGGCGACACAGAAGCTGATATTGATAACGTGACGTTTCTTTATCCCGACGTCAGGCTTGAATGCGTCTGCGGTAACTGTGATTGGGAAAGCACGCTTCCGAACTACAAGGTTATTGATTTTTCGGGCAAAAAGGTGTTCTTCTGTCACGGCCACACCTACGGCGTTAAGCACGGGTACGAAATGCTCCTTGACGAAGCTAAGCGCGTCGGCGCTGACATATGCATTTTCGGACATACACACAATCCGTCAGTCGAAAAAATCGACGGTATATACTTGATTAACCCAGGCGCTGTGTGCAATTCGTCATATGCTGTTATCGATATTGTCGACGGAAAAATCAACGCTTATAACGCAAAAGTATAAAGGCTTAAAGGGCAAACCTTTAAGCCTTTTTTACTAATTATCTGTATGCTTATGTGATTCTGGGTCCTGCGGGTCGTCAGGATTCTCATGAGTATCAGTGTTTGATGTATTACCCGTATCGGTTGGTGTAGGATTAACCAAATCGGCAACACGCACCGTAACAGGCGCCGACCACGGCGTGCAGATATTCAGATACTGCTTCTTTGCGCCGAGCTTTGCATACTGACGCTTCCACACCTCAATCTTACGCACCTGCACGATATACGTGCCGTTAACGTCAAGATTATTGTCAGACTCAACCACCTTGTTTGTAGCGGCGTCAATAATCTTGTACTGAATACCTGTTTTAAAAGTCTGCCACCACGTTGTTTCATCACCAAAGCGATGATTGTATTCATTAGGAACGTGAGCCGTTTCGCACAAGCCGTTAACGTCGCCAACAATGAGCGACTGACTCAGTCCGTGCGACTGAGAATCAAGCTTCGTTGTTGAATAAACCTTGAACGAATAAGCATTATTGCTTTGCTCGCAAACTACGTCAGTTATTACGGGAACGTCGTTAATCCATTCCTGATTAAAGCTTGACGAGTCAATAAAATCGTTTATGTTATTATCCTCGTGAAGCTGATAAACTGCGTCGTACAGCGCGTCGAGCTCAATATTAAGCGACGTGGATTTTTCCCTTATCATATCCATATCAAGCGTGCTGAGAAGCGGATTTGCTACGTATGAGCCGAACGAGAAAACGCACAAATCCCAGTTAACCCACTTGCCGCTGTCGTTTTGAATCTGCGTCCAGGCGTGCGTGCTGTTTGAGCCAATTCTCGCCTTTACGCCATACAGATATGCAAAATCCCTGCCGAACGCCGCCCAGTTAGCGCAAACTGCAGCTAAATCCTCAATAAGAGAAGCACCGTGATTTGTTCTGTGATATCCGACGTCAGACGTGCCGAATTTTGTTCTCCAGTTAGAGCTCTTCAAGTCCGTTGAATACGAAAACTTGCAGTTCATATAGTACGAAGCATAGAACATCGCCGCGTATTTGTTAACGGGCTTATGCCTTTCAACGTAATCATAAAGCTCTTTTAAACCGTAAGCGTAAAGCGTACCCTTATAAACGCCCTTTTTCCACGAATTAAAGTCGCCGTAGCGTCCTTCCCATTTATTTGTGGAAGGATTTTTTATCTGCATAATGCTGTGCTTGTCGTCAACTCGGAGCTTATCCCAAATAAGATATTTCCATTCATACTTTTCAGTTCTGAGCTTCTTGACCTTAGACCACTTGCCGTAGTAGGTTTTTGTCTTTTTGCCCTTCTTGACAGTCTTGTATGCTCTTATCTTGATGGAATACTTCGTATTCTGCGGAAGGTTTTTAATGGTATAAGTCTTCTTTTTGTAGCCCTTAACCTTTACCTTCTTTGCTTTTTTCTTGCTCGTATTGGTGTACATTATCTGGTAGCCTGTAACCTTTTTGCGCGACTTCCAGTTAACCTTTATGCCTGTAATATCAACAACCTTTACTGATGCAACAGCCATTTTTTTCGGTGTATTTGAAGCGGCAAAGGCAGGCGTTACCGTTAAGCCCGCAGTCAGCATAACTAACATTATGCATAATGCTTTATATAATGCTTTTTTCAAACCGTACTCCTTATCAGAATTATTCTAAATTACTGTTATCGGGATTTTCTGAATCCTCTGGATTTTCGGGGATTGATTCTGGGTCCTCTGGCTGCTCAAACAAATCGGGAACGTGAACTGTATACGGCTCAGACCACGCAGTACAGATGTTAATATACTGCTTTTTCACGCCGAGCTTTGCATAATTCCTCTTCCACGCTTCGTATCTTCTTGCGTATACGATGTACGTTCCGTTAACGTCAATATCAGTAGCAGATTCAACGGCTTTATTAGTCTTTGCGTCGATAATCTTGTACTGAATGCCCGTGCCTTCGCTCTTCCACCACGTTGTTTCAGTACCGAAACGGTGAACGAGCTCGTTTGCAACGTGCTGCGTTTCGCACACGCCGTCGATATCGCCCTCAATCATCCACGACTTAAGTCCGCGCTCCTTGCACTTCGTCGTGCAGGTAACGTATAACGAGGTTTCGCCGTATTTCTGCACGCAGGACACGTCCTTTATAACTGGAACGTCGTTGATGAAGTTCTCGTTAAAAATGCTCTGGTCGGTGCAGTCGTTAATGTTAATGTCCTCGTTAATCTGATTTATAGCGTCAAAAAGAGCGTCCTCTTCAACGTTAAGCTCTTTTGCCTTTTCGCGTATAAACTGGTAGTCAAGCGTTCTGAGAACAGGATTTGCAACGTACGAGCCGAACGACAGCACGCAGAAATCCCAGTCTATCCACTCGCCCTTTGCATTCTGAATCTGATTCCAGGTATGCGAATCGTTATTAACGATTTTCACCTGATAGCCGTAGAGATACGCAATATCTCTGCCGAGTGCTGAATAATTCATACAAACGCCGCTTGAATCCTCTATCATCGCAGCACCCTCAGTGCATTTGTGATAAACGGCATCCTCAGTAGTAACGTTATTTCTCCAGCCACCACCCTTAAGGTCGGTAGCGTATGAGAAGTTAAGGTTAATGTAATACGCCGCGTAGAGCATTACTGCGTACTTATTAACGGGATGGTGACTTTCGATATAGTCATAAATTTTCTTCAGACCGTAGCCGTAAAGCGTACCCGTGTACGTATTATACTTCCAGGAATTGAAGTCGCCGTTACGTCTTTCCCACTGATTTGTAGCAGAATTCTTAACCTCAGTAAGATTATTGACGGTGTCAACGCGAAGCTTGTCTGGAACAAGCTCCTGCCAATAATACGTGATTTGCGGCACAGGCTTGCTCTGAGTTTTGATTTTCTTTACCTTAGACCACTTGCCGTAATACGTTTTTGTGGTTTTCTTCTTTTTAACCTTCTTAGTAACGGTTTTATAAGCTCTGATTTTGATAGAATACTTAGTATTCTCAGCAAGGTTTTTAATAAGCGTGTTAGTTTTCTTTGCGCCCTTAACCTTTACCTTCTTCGTCTTGTTAGTAACTGTATTAGTATAAGCTATCTGGTAGCCTGTTACCTTTTTCTGCTTTTTCCACTTAACTCTGAGTCCTGTAAAATATTCTACCTTGACAACAGATACCGCCATCTTTTTCGGTGTATTTGAAGCCGCAAATACAGGTGTTGCAGATGACGCGACTGTAAGTGAAGCCATAACGATACAAAGCATTTTGAGTAACGTCTTTTTCATAAAATACCCCTTTCTTCGTTATTGCGTTATCTTTTATAATACTATATTTTAAATATTTAGTCAAGTGGTTTAGTTTGTATTAAAAACGTAAAACGACAAAAGGGCAAAAAAATAATAACAAAATAGGCTTGCAGGCTCTGCCTCTGAAAAGAAAATGAAAATAAAATAACCAGCATCCAAATGGATACTGGTTATTTTGGTGCGAGAGACGGGACTTGAAAGCATACAGAGCCCAGTTTCCTTGACGAACAACGCTTACGGGACCCAGGCGTGCCCGCCTCGAGCAGAGTTAAGGATTATTGGAAATAATTTTCAGGGGCGAGGTTGGGACCAAAATACATATTGATTATTATATAAAACCCCCTATTAACTCATAGCAATAGGTGGTTTCATCTCTTGGTTCTATTTCTTAATGATGCGATAATCATATCCACTATTCCATTTATAACCGCAGTTGTTACAATGACACATTGTGTCGTTAGCATTCATACCCGCAGTATAACGGCTGCCTTTCACTTTGAACATTGTACCCCAAAAGGCCTCGTTATAATTATACCCCTTTCGGTATATATTAATTGAATGACTGCCGCACATTGGGCAAATACTTGTTTTATCATTATAAAACTGCTTCGCAATACTGGATTTTCTTTTACTGTTTTTTACTATCATCAAATCAATTACTACAAATAATAACCCAAAAGTAAATACTGAGAATAAATATCCCAAAAGACCTGAAAAACTACCATCCAAAACTAACGATATCAGTAACGCAATTAACAGACTTGGCAATATTAATATTGCTAAACCTTTTAAAAATCTAATTGTTAACGCATTTGTTAAATCATCGCTTTTCAATTTGTTTGAGTTAAAAGTACTAGTGTTTGTTACAGGTTCTGCACAATTGGGACAATATTTAGCATTATTTGGTAGCAACATACCACAATGTTTACAATTCAAAGCCGTTCTCTCCTTTTACTTCAACTTTTGGTGCAACAACATATACAATTCTGTTTGGTAAATCACTCTCTTTTTCCATTTCACCAAAAGTATGTGTTTTTATAACCTTAGTTTTACCTGCTTTAATTGAAAATGTATCAGTGTAACAATAAGCTTTTGAACCATAACCATCTTTTATTGTTACTCTTATTCTGCAACATTTGAAATTTTTTTCACTATTATTGGTTACTCTATAAGTCTCAAACTTGTTTTCGTGAGATTCATCCCATTCATATTGGGCATCCATTTCTTCAATTTTAAAATCACGGTAAGTTTTCGTCTCACTACGTGTTGCGTTAAAAGTAAATACAGAAACAAATAATAATAAAACTATAATAAAAACACATACAATATTAAAACTTGCATTTTTCATTTTAATACCTCTAACAAAACCTATTTATTCAATCTCATAACCGCCATCGGGTACTTGAGTATTTTTTGGAATAATAACAATTTTATAATCTATAGCATTCAATAATTCAGATAGTTTGGATAGACTAATGTTTTTCATTCTCAATCTGTCACTTACCAACCTAACGGAAGTGTTAAGTGTTTTAGAAATTTGCACCAAAGTAAAATCGTTATCTTTCATTATTTTTCTTATTGCATCAGATGCTTTCATATGAACACCTCCACATTTATATAATAACACGATTATTTTCGTAATTCAAGTTATAGTTTAAACAATACTAAGAACTTAAAGAAATGATTAATTTCAATTGTCTATACTTGTGACCTATCATTTAAGAGAGGGTACAATTTCCATATGTTGCACGACCGAACGCATATAAATCAATGATTAAGCAAAGCGAGGCGTCGAGCCTCGCTTTACTTGGGACTTTCTTCTCAACAACGAAACAGTCCACCGGACTGTTTCTCCCGATGAGCTGCGCCCTTCGGGCTGGCTAATCGGTGTTTCGTTTCAAGTCCCGTCATAAAAGAAAAACACCAAACATCCGAATGGATGCTTGGTGTTTTTGGTGCGAGAGACGGGACTTGAACCCGTACGAGTCGCCCCACACGCCCCTCAAACGTGCGCGTCTGCCGATTCCGCCACTCTCGCTCAACGAATAGAATTATAACAAATGATTATGATAATGTCAACACTTTTTTTAAACTTTTTTCATTAAATATAAAGGCTCCCCCGAGCAGTTTTGCCCGAGGGAGTTTTTGCTGATTAGTTATCATACGTAAATGATGAAGCTTCTGCGCCGACAAGGTGGCTGAAGGCGTTTTTGTATGCGCTTCTCTTATCACTATTTGTCAGCTTCTTGATGTACGCAAGGTCTTTGCCGTTTATGTAGCCGTCGCCGTTCATATCGACTGCTACGACTGGAACGGTAACGCTTCCGTTTTCGCTTACTGTAAAGCTGAAGCTGTTAGCAAACGTACCGTTAACCGATACAGACGCGCTGTAAGTATTGCCCGTCTTGAGCTGAAGCGTTGCTGAGCCGTTATCCGTGTCATAATCGTTACCGTCAACGGTGATAACTGCGTCAACTGGATAACCTGCGCCGCCGAGTCCGTCGTACGAAACGGTATTAACCGTAAAGTCAACGTCGGGAGCTTCGCCGATACCGCTGATGGTAATGTTTTCGATACCAGTATTACCCTTTAGCATATCTCTGAGCTCGTTGCCGTCGATTGACTCGCCGCCGTTGATAAACAGCTTAAGATAGAGCGTCTGCTGATTATCGCAGGCTGTCGGCAAAGCAAAATTGTTATACGTTTCAACTGTCGACGACGATGCGTCGTTGCTGATTGCGCGAACGTTTGAATTTGCGATATACGTATAATTAGTTCCGTCGGTCGAATATGCAAGTCCCCAGTCGCGAGGTCCTTTGTTCGACGAGAGCTGTTCAAGGTTAAGCGAAAGTGAGCTGTACCCGAGTGTGCTCGTTGTAATCAGCCAGTAGCCGCCGTTCGGCGTATCAAGCGGAGTTGAGCCGTCGTAGGTAAAGACGTTATCTGACGCCCACGCAACCTTAACGCCGTACGTATCGTCGGAAGCAAGCGTTGCGCGTGTAACGCCGTTTGGCAGCATAGAGAGCGTGCCTGCATTTGCACCGCTTGTATTATCGGCTATCGTATTTGTCGAATCAAGATAATTTTCGAGCGCTCTTGTTGAGCTGTTATAGTTGAATTCGCAAACGGTATCGCCCTTGTAGTAGTACTTGCGCGTGTTTACTTCGCTTCTGTCGTCGCCGCTTCCCGTCCATACGGAAACGGTGTAGCCCTGATTGTCATAAGGATTAAAGGCAGGAACGTTCTGTATTTCGATGCCCGCAGCATCGTTATAATTACCAGAAGCAATCATTTCGCCTGCACCGTTTACAACTGAATAGTACATAGCTCTTCCGTCAGCGCTGTAATACTTGATGCTGCCCGTGCTTCCGAACCAGTCAGAGGTTTTGTTTGTATACGGCATCTTTGCTTCGCCGTAGTCGTTACCAGCAAAGATGATATTGTTGATATACAAATTACCCTTTGACATATTGTTATGAAGCGTCGTAGAAGCCTCTGTGCTGTCGCCGTGAGTAGCGTTTTCTGCAGTAACGAGTCTTACTAATACCTTCTTCTTGTTGTAGCAAGCCGCAGGAAGCGAGTAATTCAGGAATACCTGTTCAAGTGCGCCGTTTGCTGGAAGATTAATCGTGCTGCCAAAGCTGTTCCACGTAATTCCGTCAAGGCTGTACTGTACTGACAGGCTCTTCGGTCCCTTGCCCGTTGTATACGCCTTTGCCGTGAGCGTAAGGTCTGTATATCCTGCCGTTGAAAGCTCAAAGGTATATCCCGATTTATCAGTCCATACTGCGCCGTCGTCAGGAGCGATTGAGAACGCTCCGTTCTTCTCGTTCCAGAGCGGAACGTACTGAGAAGCACCGTCGGTATATGCCGTCATCTTTGCGCTTCCGTCATATGCGCCGCCGTTTGAATAAAGCGCGCCGCCGCTGACATTTTCGGTATACGTGCCGTAAATAAAGTGGTTAATATCCTTACCTGCGAAGGTGAAGGTCTGAGTCGTTACGTCGGATACGATATCGCCGAACTTAGAATATGCAGTAAGCGTTACTGTATCGCCTATAACAGCGTTTTCGTCAAACGGGTTAAACGCATCCGTATACTGTGTTTCGGTGCCGTTATTGAGCGTGTAGAACACGTCAGCGCCGCCGTTATTATCGCGAAGCGAAATCATATCGGTGTCATAAAGCGCTGTGCCGTCGCCGTTTTGTGAAGAATTGATAATGGTCGGAGCTTCAAGCTCGGTAATTACGGCAATTCTTGTACCCTTTACGCTGACGTTATTAATCGAAGCGTCACCGCTTGTTATACCGACGATTCTGTACTTTGAATTGATAGCAACGTCGTCGTACGCAACAGCTCTGATGTAAACAAGATTCTGGTCGGCGCATTCTGCAGGAAGCTCTACGTCGCTGAACGCCGTTTCCATAGTCTTGTTATTAGTAATAACGTACGTTGCGCCGCTTATATCAGTATAGCTCGTTCCGTCAAGGCTGTACTGAAGCTTATACGTGCTTGGCGCCCTGTTCGTGCCGCCGAGCTTAGCAGTAAAGGTGATGTTTTCATAACCCTTAGTCTTTACTGCAGTTTCAAAGTACGGATATTCACCCCACGCAATTCCGTCCGTTTTGCTTGTGCCGATAATCGGTGAGCAATCTGGTGACAGAACTACGGAATCATTAGCGAAGTAGTCGTCGGACCACTTGATTTTTGCTTTAGTCGTTGCAGTTACGCTGCCCGAAAGCGTAGCAAAGCTGCCGAGCTGACCGTCGGTTGCGCTGTAAGCGTAGCCGCCGTTTTCGTCAACGTTAACGAGTGCGTCGGGATTAGCAGTATAATCGTAATTCCATTCGGCGATTGATTCTGTATAGTTTTCGGGCTTCGTGCCTGATTTAACTTCACATTCGCCTGAAGTCAGCGAGCCGTCAAGGTTTACGCCGTCGCCGCTGACAACTACCGTAAGCGCTTTGTTCCTGTCGCCGTCGGTGACTGTATATTCGCGTGACGTAGCGCCGCTTATTGCCGTACCGTCAGCATACCACTGATATGTAATATTGCCTGTAATCTCGTCGCCGTCGGAATTAACCACATCAGCAGAAATTACGTCGCCTGAATAAGCAGCCTGAGGAATAATAACGCTTCCCCTGAGCGTGCCTTTGACAATTCTGAACGAGGTGCTCATACTGCCTGTATAGAATCCCTTACCCGTTACAACCGCAAAAGCGTTTCCGACCTTGTCGTTCGAGGTGTATTCAACGGTATAATCCTCGCCCTCGATAAGATTTGCGCCGTTGTAAGTAACGGTTACTTTTGGCTTTGCAGGCGTGCCGTTATACGTTTGAGCGTCAATTGCATCAATACTGCAATCAGTAATATTTACTCTTGAGAACTGTCCGTCAATCCACGTCTTTCTGTTAGACATCCAGGCTTTAAGACCTGATTTGACGCTTTGTGCATCAAAAGAGTCAGTATCTCTAACTTTATGGTTATTCATCAACGCTGATTTTGAAACGGTATCAACGTAATAGTCAATATTGTGAAGAACTGAGCCGCTGTCGTCAGTATCGCTTATCAAAATCTCAACTGCTGGAGAAACCTTGCGATACCATTCACTCTGTGCGCTCTGCCAGAAATCGGAGCAGTTAGTCGCAAGCGCGCCGTAGAACGAAAGCGGAGCGTAATCGTCAGAGGAATACGAAGTCGTGCTGTCGCGCGTTCTCCAACGGTAAATTCTTGTATTCTTTGTATACCAGCCGTCTGTCGACGTCCAGCTGTATCCCCAACGGCTTCCGTTTGAGGTGTAGCCGATTGAGTTATCCATATCCCACATAGGACCAGCGTACAGCTTTGAGTCCTTTTCGTCAACATCCTTGTAGAAATACGTTGATGAGGTTGAGGAGTCCATATTCTTGAAAAACTCCTGTGTCCAGTAGTATTTTACTGCTGAACTGCTGTCAAGAAGGTCGCTCCACTTTTTGCCTCTGTACTGCTCGGCAGGAGCGGGATTGGTTACGCTTTTTGAACCGTAGTTATTCAGTCCCGAGGTATTACCGAGGCTGTTACAGGTTGTTGTAACTGAGGTCGACGGGACTGTACCGCCGTTATATATTGCGCCGCCAAGAGCATAGAGAAGATTATAGCAATAATCAACCTGATGGCGGCTGATATAGTCGTTGCTCTTTACCGTCCAGCCCTGACGGTTATACGCGCAGAAGCCAGCGTTTTCCTTAGCCCAGCGCTGAGATATTTCAAGCTCAAAAATGTAACCGCCAGTTAAATCATCAGGGTCGTTAATATTAGTATACGACGTTCCCTGCGTAGAAGTCGAAGCATAGGCGCTGTATCGGCGCGAGCCGACAGCGTGTCCGAAATACGTAGAAGTAAACTCAGTCTGTATGGAAACTGTCGAATTATTTGCGTCAATCGTTCTTGTGCTTAAACCGAGCGAATCCATATCGGCAGGAGTTACAACGCCGTTAGAGTCAACAGTACCGTTAGCGATTTCAAGATTAGTATAGTTATCTGTAATATTTACTCTGTTGGACTTTATTTCTACCTTTTCGGCAAGCTGATATGAGCCGTAATACTGCTGATTAACGTAAAGGTCAACGGGCTTCATATGCGTCTGGTACTTAATGCCGATGTAATCAGCAAAATCGTATGTAAGCTGATTTTTAACAAACGTACCGTCGCCAGAATTAGCAAGCAGACACCATTTTCTTGCCTTTGGCATACCCAAAAGCTTAGTAGAAGCAGCAAGCTTGACATTATAAGGATTCTTTACACTGCCTGTTCCCCATGTGCCGTTTCCGCGTCCGCTCATCTTTGTCATAGCGCCGTCGTATTCAATAGTTCCGTCGGCGTTAACTACCATAATCGTTCCGCCCTCATAAGTTGAATGGTCGGAGCTTCGCGTAATCTTTGAAATAGAGCCAGAATCAGTATCGATGTATACCGTGCCGACGTCGCCTGACTTCATAACGTTAAGCGTATAAGTAGTATTGCCGAGAACGAGAGTGTACGTATGCATAACACCGCCCTCGTCACAGTCGTCAAACACGTCGGTTTTCTGTCCGCTTTCAAGAGCATTGCCGTTAACGGTACAACTGTTAGCGTTAAACCACACCTTGAGCGCGTTACAATCAGCGTTTGACGGCAAAAACAGATAGTATTTATCAGAGCTTGTGCTTCGCGCATAAACTCCGACAGCGCCGACCATCGACGTTTTGTCACCGCCTGAAAAAGCGGTAAGGTCGTCCTGAGTTATTCGGTTTTCAGGGTCAGCCCAGAAGCTGACCGCCGTGCTTTCAAGCTCCAGCGGTGTGTTGACTGCTTCTGCCGTAAGCGGCGCAACGAGGGTTGCGCTGAGTATTACGGCAAGCACCAGAATAAGTGCTGAAATTCTTTTTAGATTTTTTCTCATAATATCAAGTCCCTGATATGTATTTTACTTTTTTGTTGAAGATTT
>JAFWKC010000074.1 GCA_017514345.1 Eubacterium sp. | reverse complement strand
TTATTGCCCGCCGTGTTGAAGCACCAAAGCGCAAAGGTAGTACACCAGCCGCCCTGATAGCCGTACCATTCACCGTACTTTGAATACGAGCTTGTACCAGTATAACCGATTTCGCCTCTTGCAACGGACAGCACCTGCGCGCGCATATCAGCTTCGCTCGCCGCAAGCGCTGTAACAGATACAGGCGTTATGAGTATAATCACAGATAGTGTGATAGCCGTAAGCTTTAAAAATAACTTTTTCATACCTATTCCTCAAAAATGTTACACATTAGTTTCAAAAGTTACAATATTATTACAGCTTATATTATACACAATATAAATTAAAAATCAAGAAAAATATATAATTAAGAAATCACAGCTCCTTTAACAGCGCTTCACAGCCTTGCTCTATGTCGCTGAAGGCGCGGTCAAAGTTGCCCGTATACCACGGGTCGGACACGTCCTCGCCGTTTGAAAAATCAAGCAGCTTGTATATTTTCCGCTTTGAGCTTTCGCCGAGGATTTTATGCATAAACCTTATATTTTCCTCGTCCATACCGATGAACAAATCGTATTCGTCACCGTCGTCGCGCGTAAGCAGAGTCGCCCTTTTTGAGGAGTCAAAGGGTATGTTGTTTTTCATAAGCTCACGTCTTGCAGGAGGATAAATCGGGTTGCCGTTTCCAGCCCATATTTCGTCGGTGTGAGTCGCGGCGGAAGCAATAAAAAAATCGTCCTCTCTGCCATTCTCCGCCACGAGCTTTTTCATAACAAATTCAGCCATAGGAGAACGGCATATATTGCCGTGACAAACAAACATTATTCTTGTCATAATATCACCATTAATCATAATTTTGTATTATTATATTAGATTTTATCAGCGCCGTCAACAAACATATTGTAATACTAACGAATATGGTGTATAATTATAACATACAAAAACACAGACTTTTATTGATTATTAGGAGGAAATATTATGAGCAAGCTGACAGCATACTTTTCGGCAAGCGGAAACACGGCACAAAAAGCAAAGGCATTCGCCGAAGCTAACGGCACGGATATCTACGAAATCAAGCCCGAAGCTCCTTATTCGCCTGCCGACGTCAAGTGGACAAATCCACTTGCAAGGTGTAACAAGGAATGGATAAAAAAGACGCGCCCGACGCTCAGCGACAAGGATGCAAAAATCGAAAGCTACGACACCGTTTACCTCTTTTTCCCGATATGGTATTTCACTGCTCCGCTGATTATCAGAGGCTTTCTTGAAGCGTACGATTTCAGCGGCAAAAAGGTCGTGCTTTTTGCAACCTCGGGCGGAAGCGAGTTCGGAAAAACTGCTCAGCATTTAAGGGAAAGCGCGCCGAACGCTGACATAATCGAGGGTGAGGTGCTCAACGGCACTTATTCCGAAGACGATTACAAAAAGCTTGTATAATCATTCACTTCAAAACTGAAAAACGATAAAAAAAGCACCGAAGGCTTCTTCGGTGCTTTAAAGGATGTTCGTTGGCGTTAGTCGGTCGACTAAGCGCTCTTAGGACATTTCTTAATTCAAATCCAACACAGTTATTATAACACTAACGATTTGATTTGTCACTACTTTTTTTGTAAAAAAATAATTTTTTTGCAAAAAGTTTCAATATCCTACCGCGTTAAAGCAAAAAAGTGATAATTAAACAGAAAAAGGGCGACGATTGTCACCCTTTTTTGAAAAGCTTATTTACCCTGAGGTCCGACGTAGGTTGATGAACCAAAGCCGAGAATAAGCGTAAAGATATTCGGCAGAAGTATAAGTCCAACGCCGAAGCCTGTGCTTTGACCGTAAGCCTTTGCCGTTCTAAGTGAGAAAATAATGTAATAAACAATATTTACGCCTGGAATTAAGAAAAGCAAAAACTTAAGTCCGTTGCCGTCAACTATTTTGCAAAATACATACGCGTTGTATAACGGAATTAATGATTTCCAGCCTGCTTCGCCTGCTTTTTCAAAAAGCTTCCACATAGCGATTACGGAAAGAACCCAAACGATTAAGCTTATAACGCTCGATGCTGTTTGCTGACCTGATGACAGCTGATCTACGCTACTCATATCCATAGTTATTTCTCCTTTCATTTTATTCAATAATATTATGCCATTTTTACAGCTTTTTGTCAATCACTTAGACAAATTCTTTTATTTGTGATATAATGAAAATAATAAAATCCAAGCGGGGTTTTTGATATGAAAAAAACGAGTAAAAAAATCACGTCACTTGTGCTTGTTTTTGCATTTTGCTTTACAAGTATTTTTTACTTCGGCATACACGCATTCGCGGCAAGAAGCGACGTTATTATGGATAGCAACAATAACGTTATACTAAGGTGGAATTTACGCGACGACGGCGTTTTTACGGTAAGCGGTAACGGTTACGGTCCCGATTACACTCAATTCAACGTTCCCTGGCGAAGCGTCAAAAGCAGCATTAAAGAGGTTATTATTGAAGAGGGTGTTCAGGCTGTCGGCAACTACTGGTTTTACGGTTGTACAAACGTTACCAAGGTTACGCTTCCCGACAGTATGTACAAGATGGGAGCAAGATGCTTCCAGAATTGTAATCATCTGACAAGCATTGAAATGCCCGAGGGATGTACGGAGTATTACAACTATAATTTCTACGGTTGCAGCGCGCTCAAGTGGGCTGTTTTGCCAAGCGATAATACGAATAACTCGCACAGCATTCCCGACAACACCTTCAGCGGTTGCTCCTCTCTTGAAAACGTTTGGGTAGGAAGCGGCCACACGGGAATTTCATCAGACGCTTTCAAAAACTGCAGCAGCCTGACGTCAATTATATGGTGCGGCGACACAATAAGCAGTGTAAGCTCAAACTTCCCGAGCAACGTAAGCTTTGTTGGCAAAAGCAATATAGAAAGCTGGTGCAGCAGCAACTCAAAAAACTTCGTAAACATTGAAGACTCCGTGTCAGACACGCTGTCGTATTCATATGACCTAAACACGAAAAAGCTTACGCTTTCAGGCAGCGGAAATATGTCTAACGCACCGTGGGACAGGTGGAAATACTTCATTTATGATGTTGACCTCGGCAATCCGTCGGGCATTTGCGCCGACGCGTTCAAGGGCTGCGAATACCTTAGCGGCGAGCTCATTATCCCGAGCAGCGTAACGAAAATAGAAAGCGACGCATTCAGCGGCGCAGGCTACGACTATTACATTTTTGAAGCACAAAGCATAAGAATTTCTGACAGCGCTTTCGGCGGAAAAGAAAAACTGACCTTCCTCGGCAAAAACGGCTGTAACGCATACAATTACGTCAGCTCAAAGGAAAGTGACAATCCAGGCTGGAAGTATTACTGTATCGACCGTCACGACTTCGACGAAGTCGGTGGAGAATGCGGCCACTGCGACAAGGTTCAGGGCGCTTCAATAATTGAGCCGCTCGGCGAACACAATTACGTTTATCAATGCAGAGTAGGAAATACGCTTTACTACAAATGCACGCATTGTACCGACGAATACAGCGTTAATCTGCGCGACTTATCAATCAGTCTTGACAGCGCGCTCAGTACAGAAAGCGAAGCATACAGCGAAACGGGCTACGACGGCAGATTTGATATCGTACGCGACGGCTACGTAAACGGCAGAGATTACGCCGTTATCGACAGAATGCTGAGCGGCGAAAAGACAGAGTACGATATGATGCTCTCGAACGAAAACGCCACTCAGGAAGCACAAAGGCTTTATGCGTACATCGCGTCGAATTACGGAAGCAGGGTCATTTCGGGACAGCAGGAATCCACCTGGATGGACGGAAACAATCCTCAGTACGAAATGAACTATATCTACAACAGTACGGGCAAATATCCCGCTATTCGCGGTCTTGACTTTATGAACGACGACTTCAGCGGCGTTGTAAGCAGAGCAAAGGCGTGGGCAAACCGCGGCGGTATCGTAACCATCTGCTGGCATTGTGGTACGTCGTTCAGCGGCAGCTTTAACGAAAGCCAGAATCAAACCTTTACTGACGAAGAATGGGAGGCTGTACTCACAAAGGGCACAGCAGAAAATACAGCCTTCCTTAACGCTATGGACAAGGCAGGCAACGCGCTCAAGCAGCTTCAAAACGAGGGTGTTCCTGTCCTGTGGCGTCCGTTCCACGAGTTTGACGGTGCGTGGTTCTGGTGGGGCAAGGGCGGAAGCGAGCGCTTCAAGAGGCTTTGGATTATGATGTACGAGCATTTCACATACGACCTCGGACTGAACAATCTCATCTGGGTGCTTGGCTATTCGCACAACGGAATGGATTACGGCACAAATCTTGCCGACTGGTATCCAGGACATCAGTACTGCGACATCGTCGGCGCCGACAGCTACGAGGTTGCACAAAACGGTGCTGAAAAAAGGCTCTACAATCCAGTTTACAGCATTGTTCAGGGCAGAAAGCCTCTCGCGATGCACGAAACGGGACTTAACCCGACAGTTGAGCAGTTCCAGGACGTTCCGTGGGTATACTTTATGACGTGGCACACGAATTATCTGACTGACGAAAATTCAACGTCAGCACTCAACACGCTTTACAACAGCGACTACGTTATAACGCTTGATGAAGTAGATTACTAAAGAATAAGCAGGGCAAATTTGCCCTGCTTTTAGTTTTGTATTAAAGTTTAAAAGCTTAATGAAGCATAATTTACGTCGGCACCGTAATTCGTTACGGTGCTGTTTATTTCTGCCTTTGCAGCAGCGTTTCCGCCCGTTTTAGCTATCGCTAAATCCCTGCCGTTGACGTAACCGTCCTTATTGAGGTCACAATTAACTACCGTAATATCCGAGCCGATAAGAACATCGTTGTTGACTGTGACGTTAACCTCTCTGTCAACCGAGGTATCTGTCGATACAGTAAGCGTATAGCTGCCGTTTTCAAGCTTGATTTTGTATGAGCCGTCAGCCGCCGTTTCGCCCGTCACGCCGCTTCCCTTCAGCTCGGCGTTTTCAACGGGATTGCCGAGCGTGTCAGTAACGTAACCGCTGAAAACGTATGCGTTAACGAGCGCGTCGAACAGATTACTGAGCTTACTTACAGCGCCGTTAACCTGCGACTGCGAAGATGCTTTCCCGATAAGCGCGTCATATTCAAGCGCACCCTTCATAAGCCTGTTATACGAAGCGTCGGTATAGCTGTCTGAGTTGAGCGCCTTTGCCGTTGTGACAAGACTTTCGAGCTGAGAATAATCAACCGTTTCAAGTCCTGCTACGGCGCTTTCAAGAGCATTGATATACGACTGCTGAACGGCGTAGCTGTCGTCAGTTCTGTCTGGGTTATTCATATACTCCCAGGCGCTTCGCTTTGCCGCTTCAAACGTTTCCCAGCTGTCGCTCGAATATGCGCCCTCGTAGAGCTTTTCGCATTCGGTCAGCGCGTTTCTGAGCAGGCTTTTGTCATACAGATTAACGGTAAGATTAATTCTGTGATTTACGCTCGCCTTCGGTGACGAGCCCTGCGTCATCGAAACGGTAATCGTATTATTTGAAACGCCAGTTGAGCCCGTAACGTAGTACTCGCGCGTTACGCCGCCCGAATTCGGGCTGTCGTCGTAAACGCCGTTAGAAACGTCAACCGTTACTGCGCTGTTATTCGATTCGCCGTAAACTGCTCTGCCCGTTGAATAAATTGCCGACGAATTGCCGTTAACTGTTGTAAACTGCCAGGTGAATTTGTACTGATTTCCGTCCCAGAAATCGTTGTGCGGTGCGGATTTGTCGATATTATATACAGCGTTTGGTACGGTATCGTTTTTGATACTCTGATTAGTTATACCAAACGACGTATATTTATAGGTATACGCGCCTGCATATTTGCCTATCGAGGTTGTGAAGCCCATACCCTCGGCGCTGTCAGAGGCATTTGAAAAATCAATCGGATTTTCGACGTATGCAAAATCTCCGCTGCCGCCGCTTCCTATCGAGCCCCTGAGCCTTGAAAAATGACACAGCGAACGTTTTTTACTGCTTGTATTTATACAATTCCACTCAACGGTATGCGCGTCAAGAGGATTGCTGACAACGTACGCATACACGTTCTTTTTGTATATCTCGCTACCCTTTTTGAGGTAAACGGTAAGCGCCATATCCGTATTAATTCTGCTTACCTTGCCGCGAAGGTAATAGCCTTTGCTGTCTTTAGCAACCGTAACAGTTCCGTTGTCGCTCGATACGGTAATAAGCTCAAAATCATCGGGAATATAAAGGTGCGTTCTTCTTTCGGTAACATTGTCACCGTCGGAAATAATGTTGCCCGTATACATATACTCGGTTTTGTAGTCGCCGCTTGTGCCGTGAGTATAAACAACAGGGTCAACGCTCACACCGTTTATGCTTTCGGGTGCCGTTACGGCAGGCGAGCTGTCACCCTCGCACACCTTGTCAAGCATCTGGGCAGGCGTGAGTATACTGCTGTAAAAGCAGATGTTATCAAGATAACATTCCTGTCCAGTCCACGCCCACTCTGCGCCCGAGGGCTGCTGAGTTTTGCCGAGGTAGACCTTTTCTGTTTCAGCCATCAGGCTGAGAATGCTTCCGTTTGAGGCGTTATAATCGTCGGAATGATTTTCCGCATATCCGACCTTTACGCCGTCGATATAAAGCGAAACCTTATCGGCGCTGTCAACGGTTAGCGCAAAGTAGTGCCATTCACCTTTTGTATACGACGGAACGTTGTCGGCATAAAAATCAGCGTAGCCGTCCGAGAATATATGCGCCTGAAGCCCTGCATTCAGCGTGAAATAGCGCCACTCTGACGGGCTGTTGATAAACGACATAAATATTGACGCGCTGTCAAAATCGGACTGCTCGCTAACCTTGCCCCAAAACGTAATCGTTGCGCTGTCAAGCTCCTTGCCGTAATAAGGATTGTCAACAGTCGCATAGCCCTCGTCGTTTTCGGGCAGGAAGAGCGCAGTACCGCGCTCGTCGTTAACAACCGCAGCGTTACCGAAGAGCTGCGCCGAGCTGTCGCTTATTTTGCCGCCGTCAACGGTTATCTGCTTTTCAAGCGCGCCGTTCGTGTCGGGCGTATTAACAAACGAGCCTGCGCTAATCTTGCTTCCCCATATCGTACGGTTGTTGCCCGTTGCCACAAAAACGAGCTTCTTTTCGCGCATTTTTGATTCGTCATACTGATACGTAAACAGTCCCGTATACGTCGTGCCGTCGATAGTAAAGTCAGCGTAGCAAGAGCCGCTGTCCTCGCTCCACGTGCCGATTATTCCCTGTTTTTCAAGTATATGAGCGTCCTGAAAATCAGTTTTCGTTCCGCTCTTGTACGAAGCGGCGCCGTAAATCCTGCCGTCCTCGCTTAGCACAATGCGCTGAGTCGGCAAAACTATATCTGAGCCAGAGTCGTAATCGCTTTCGTCCTTGATATGATAAGTAGTTGTTTTCAGATCAATGAATTCATACGCGCCTGCGATTTCACTTTTTGAGTATTCGTGAGAATAATCAACCGTTTCGCCGTAATACTCATACGGAAGCATAATCGTCCAGCCGTCCTTAGTACGCACCATCTGGTGCATCTGGTCAAAGAAGCCCTCGGATTTGTTGTTAAAACGAACGTGATACATCTGGAATATCTTTTCAACGCCGTCAACAGTTTCGTACAGCACGGAATCGTGACCAGGCGACATATAGCCTACTTTGTTACACGCCCACTGATAGTTACCCGTAAGCTTTACGCCTGCGTTAACGGGTGTCGGGTCTGAATCAAGATAAGTCAGCAAGTCCTGGCCGTTTGCGTCGACGTACGGTCCTTCGGGCGCTCTTGAACGGAACACCCTGAGATTATAACCGCCGAGGTCGGCAAAACCGCCGTACGTTATGTAAAAGTAATAGTAATCGGTAACGCTGTCGTAACAAACGAACGTACCCTCGCCCGTAAAATCGGTATCGTAGTTTGTATAATTTACTCTCGTTCCCCAGTACCAGTCGCACTTCCAGTCGTTGTTAGCATAATTATTCAGCCCTGCGTTAGTCGCCGCAAGCTCGCGCTGATACGACTCCTCATAATCTGGAAGTCCCGTGCTTTCGTCCATAGGAAGGATGAAAATACTGTTATATGAGCCGTAAATCATCCAGAGCTTTCCGTTTTTGTCATAAAACGCCGTCGGGTCAACCGTATGCGTCGTTCTTATCGTATTGTTCCACCAGCTCTTATCGGTATATGTTGCGCCCTGCGGACACACGGACTGAATATAGCTCTGTGAATTTGAAACGTTAAACGACGGATTTGTGTGAACTATCGGATGAGGGTCCTTGTACGGTCCTTCTACCTTATCTGAGTACATAACCCACAGCACCGAATTGTAGCCGTAATCGGGAAGCACCGACGTACAGGAGCCGTAAAGGCACCACTTGTTTATGGCGGGGTTCCATATTGAACAGCCAGCCCACATACCAGTAATATCGCCGTGATAGCCGAGGTCGTAGGTCAGCATATCGGTATATTTTACCTTGTTTCCGTTATCGTCCATGTAGTTGATAACGGGGTTATTCTCGTCAAAGCCGCTCGCGTAGTTGTGCCAGTTAATCAAATCGTCGGAGTACGCAACGCCCATATGCGAGCCGAAAATCCACCAACGCTTGCTGACAGCCTCGTCAGCTCTCGGGTCGTTTTCACCGACCTGCGTACCGTCAGAAAGCGTGTAGCACGCTACGATTGACGGGTCGTGTACGCCTGCATGGCTGACAGTTTTCATATTCTTTGTAGTAAAGTCAACAGTCGTGTCGTAAATATCAAAAATATCCTCGTCTGACATAACGCCGTTATAGAAGCGAAGGTCGTCGATATAACAGTCCTGCGAGCCGAAATAGCCGCCGAGTCCGAGATTGAGCGACGTCCTGCTGTCGCTGATGAAGCCGAGCACCTGAGTATACAAGTCGGCAACATTGCCGTTTACGTTTGAGCTGACCTCGGCGCCGTCAACAAAAATCCTCACGCCGCTTTCCGAAACAGTAACTGCAAAATGCTTCCATATACCCTTTGCGCTTTGCTGAATATCCGTAGAGATATCGGCGTGTTTGTCAGCGCCGTTAACGTTGTAATTAAGGTACGGACAGTTATTGAGCGCAAAACGCGTCGTCGTGTTGTTAAACGACAGAATAGTATCGTTATAGTCCCACGGCGCGTCGTCGGAAGTTTTCGTCCACAGCATAAACGTTACGCCGTCAGAGGTATCGACGCCGACGTACGGGTTTTCGTCAATATCAACGTAGCTTTCCGCCATTGGGTCGCCGTTTCCTGAGCCCGTGCCTGCGCCGAAATACTGACGGAGCACGTATCCCCTTTCGCTATCGCTTACAACCTTTGGCTTTGGCGTACTGCCGTCGTACGAAGCAGGAGTAAACTCGCTCGGCATATCGTTTTCAAAGGTGTACCTTGCAAGCAGGCTTGTATCGGCATACGCGCTGAAAACAGCCGTTGATGAAATCACAACAGCCAGAACAAGACATATTGATATTAACGCCTTGTATTTCTTTTTCAAAATAAAGCACCTCTCAGCCTTAATTACTTACATTTTACCTTAATATATAATTTATGTCAAACATATCATTATGCAGTTGCAATGCGCAAAAAGTTAAGGTATAATAAGCTTGGTGATAAAATGAAAAATTTAAAAGAAGAAAACGGAAAAGTTCTTTTCAAAAGAGGTAATGAGAGCATACGGATTTCGCCGTGCGGAAGGAATGCAGTCAGGCTTGAAGCGTCCGTGCTTGAGCTGAGCGACGAAAGCTTTACGCTTATGCCGAAAAACGCCGATTACAGCGTCGAGGAACGCGATTACTGCGTTTTTATGCGCGTGGGCGAGATAAGCCTTCAGCTTGAAGAAAACGGCAAAATAACCGTTTACAGCGGCGACAGAGTAATTCTTGAAGAAAAGCCCGAGCTTACCTTCAACGACGGCTTCCGTCACTATGAGGATAACGGCAACGGCTCCGTTTCGGCGCGCGTTACGTTCAGGGCAAACGACGGCGAGCATTTTTTCGGTCTTGGTCACGAAGCAAGCGGACGGTTTGACTTAAAGGGCTGCTCGTTTGACCTGCGCCACGTCAATGCAAAATGCACTATACCGTTTGTGTACTCCTCGCTCGGTTACGGCTTTCTGTGGAACAATCCTGCCGTCGGCAGCGTTGAGCTGTCAAATAACCGTACGCGCTGGAGCGTGGGCGAAACGAAAAAGATTGACTTTGTCATCATAGGCGGAACGCCGCGCGAGGTGTGCGAAACGCTTTCAGACCTTACGGGACACGCGCCCGTTATGCCGCACTGGGCAACTGGTTTCTGGCAGAGCAGGCTCCGCTACGAAACGCAGGAGGATTTGCTCGAGGTTGCAAGAAGGTACAAAGCCGAGGATATTCCCCTTTCGGCAATAGTGTGCGATTACTTTCATTGGACGGAGCAGGGCGACTACAAATTTGACCCAGAATACTGGCACGACGTAAAAGCGATGACCGACGAGCTTCATAAAATGGGAACAAGGCTCGTCGTTTCGATGTGGCCGACGATAAATGAGAACAGCGAAAACTATCAGTTTATGCGCGACAACGATATGCTAATAAAATGCGCCGACGGAACCGACAGAGTTTTCAGCTTTTACGGTCCGCAGGCAGAGATTGACGTCACAAATCCGAAAACGCGCGAGTTTGTGTTCAGCAAGCTAAAGGAAAACTATCTTGACAAGGGCGTTGACGCGCTGTGGTTTGACGAAGCTGAGCCAGAAATTCACCCCGAAAATTTCAGCAACCTGATTTTCAGCATCGGAAACGGCGGCGAGGTCGCTATGCTGTACCCGTATTACTATTCAAAAATGGCATACGACGGCTTTTCGTCAATCAGCGACGAGGTTCCCGTTACGCTGACGCGCTGTGCCTTTCTCGGCAGCCAGAAATTCGGCGCGCTCGTGTGGAGCGGCGACATACCGTCAACGTTTGAAAGCCTGTCAATGCAGGTAAAAGCTGGGCTGAATATGTCGATGTGCGGCATACCGTGGTGGAATACTGACATCGGCGGCTTTTACGGCGCAGACACGACAAGCGACGAGTTCCGCGAGCTAATCGTAAGATGGTTTCAGTACGGTGTATTTTCGCCCGTTATGCGGCTTCACGGAAACCGAAACCGTCACGGCGAAAAGAAGCGCGACGTCAAGGAGCCGACGGGCGACCCGAACGAAATCTGGAGCTTTGGAGAAAGGAATTTCGAGATACTGAAAGACCTCGTTTTTCTCCGCGAACGACTCAGACCGTATATTGAAAAGCATATGAAAATCGCGTCAGAAAAGGGATATCCAGTTATGCGGCCGATGTTTTTTGACTATCCCGACGATGAAGTATGCTATACGCTCGGCGAGCAGTATATGTTCGGCGACGAAATAATCTTTGCGCCGATAGTCAACCGCAAGCAGACAGAAAAAGAGGTCTACCTCCCCGACGGCGAATGGGTGCTGACGAAGAATAAAACGACGTATACAAAAGGCTTTTACACCGTACACGCCGACATCCACGAATTCATCGCCTTTGTTAAAAAGGGCTCTGATTTAATAAACATATTCTGACAAAAAAAGGAGTTGCCGTTGATGGCAACTCCTGATGTTTTTTATTTTGTTTTCACGGTTTTAACCGTACTCCATTTTGAGTAAGCCTTTTTACCGTTAACGACTTTATATGTGCGTATGCGGACAAAATACTTTTTGTTCGCTTTGAGCTTCTTAACGGTTTTTGACGTTGCTTTTGCCTTTTTAACTGTAACGCTTTTCTTGTTTTTGGAAAACTTCTTGTTAGTGGCAAGCTGAATCTGATAACCTGCAACCTTGCTCTTCTTTTTCCAGGTAACCTTAATCGATTTTTTGCCCTTGGTGAGCTTCTTAATCGAGGTTGACGGAAGCGTTACGGTCACGTTGCTTCCAGAGCTGCTACCTGAGCTGCTGTTACCGTTTGACGTTTTACCGTTAGTGTAAACAATAGTAGGTCCAGTTTCTGCAGTACCCTTTCCGTTACTTGGATTAAATACGGGTCCCGTGCTTGTATAAGTAATAATCAGCGGCGAGCCAGTAATAACCGTAAGCGTTTTTTCGAACGTAACGCTCGGGTTTTGCTTGCTTGTAACCTTCAGCGTAGCCGTGCCGCCGCCGACAGCAATAATATTTCCGCTGCTGTCAACCTTGAACACGCTTTCGTCGCTGCTGTAAAAATCAAAGAAGCTGTTATTAAACGGATACTTTACCTCATCCCAGTCAAGGTTTTCACCCGTCAGCGAAACGACGTAATTAGTACCGTTATAGTCAAGCTTAAAGCTCATCGAGATGTTATCAAGCGCGGTAGAAATAATCACGTTTGTGTTAATAACGCCGCTTAATGAAACGCTCTCGGGCGTGTAGGAGCTGAACGCCTGCGCCCAGTAGTACATACCGTTATAATGAATACAGCCTACGCCGATTGACTGCCATTCTGGTTTGAGGATATTATTTCTGTGACCCGTTGAATTCATCCACGCCGTCATCGCCGCGTCGGGTGTGGAGTAGCCAGCGCAGATATTTTCGCCGAGCATTTTTGATGTAGCGGTAAAGCATTTTGAACCGTCGGGTCTGTAGTGACTGAATTTGATAATAAGCTCAGCGGCTCTTTTTGTAGCGGCTTCGCAAAGGTCCTTGTCGAGCCCGAGCGCTGATAAGCCTGCTGAAGCGCGTTCAGCGTTAACCTTGTTGAAAACGTCGTTAGCATAAGTATAGTTTGCTTCAACAGAAAATACGACATCCATAGTACCGTCTGCAAGCGCAGAAAACTGAACGCCCTGCAGCGAACACAAAAGCAAAACTAATGATAATAAAATACTAATCGCTTTTTTCATACTATTGTCCTTTCTGTTTTATATAAATCTATTATAATACAATTTGCGCTGTTGTCAATAGCATTAATGCTTACTATTCTGGCTTATTTCTTGTGACGAACTGGTTTGTTATGTTATACAGCATCGCCACAAATATCGAGCTTACCGTGTACTTAAGAATACATATCGGCACGTTATACACAAGCGCGCCCTGCATAATTGAATCGATTGACGGTATAAGAGTCTGGGTAAATTCAAGCTTGCCGTGCAAGGCTGCAAGCGCGTCCTGGTAGCTTTTCAGTACCGAGTCTGGATTATAGCCCTGGTTGCCAAAGTATTTGTACAAAAGCGGAAGCTGAATATAATTCATTGTCAAAAGCGAGGTAAACGCAACTATTATGCCGCTGAGAAAGCCGCCTGCAAAAATCGAGAAGGTAGCAGTATCACGCGTCGGAAGTCCGACGTAAGCCCTCGCCTCGTTTTTGTCGGCAAAGTATTTTGAATTAATAAGCCCCTTTGCGATAAACCACGCAATTATTATCAGAAGTGAATCGAGTATAACCTTTCCAGGAATACTTGCAAGTCCGCCTGGACGGATAACGTAATACAAAACGTTTTTGAGTATTACGACGACAATTCCTGCTATCGGATGAACGGCAAGTCCTACCCAAAGCTCAGAAAACGCCGAAAAGTCGATGCGTACTACCGACGGGGTGTACGGCACGCTTATTGATAAAACATTAAGGAACAACGAAATCACAAGGCCGATAAGGGTAAAAAGAATGTTTCTGATAATATAGGATTTCTTCTTTGCCTTTTTGTCGTCCTTTTCTGCGTTGATATATAAGTTTTTGTCGTCGGTAACGGGCTTGTCAAGCGAAATATCAATCTGTCCCCTTCCTTTTGGAGCAGAGGATTTACTATGATATTTTGCGTTGCTCGACTCCCATTTTTCCCTATATTTATCCTCCTGAACACGCCAGCGCATATACTCAGCGCGGCGTCTGCGGTCACGCTCAACCTTTTCCTCAAAGGGCGTCATAGGTCGTTTGCCGTTTTTTCCGCTATTTCTATTCGGCGGCCTGTTAGGCGGTCTGTTAGGTGGTCGATTGTTCAAAATATGAACTCCTTTGGTATTTATTATTAATTATAAAACAGAATAGTGTACACAGGTGTACACGCATAAAAATAGGTTTTTTCTATATATAAGTTAATTTTAAAAAAATACTATATTAGTCTGTGT
>JAFWKC010000004.1 GCA_017514345.1 Eubacterium sp. | reverse complement strand
GCATAGCAATTATAGAAGGAATTGCCATAAAATCGTCCTCAAGACTTGGAAGCTCAAACGAGCATTCAACATCCTTTGACTTAAGGCTTCCCTTAATAAACGTAATTACGTCCGCTCCTCTTGACTGAACCTCGCGGATATTTGAAACCTGCTTTGACATCAGCGTATCCTGAGAAAGAAGCGCGATAACAGGAGTCTGGTTTGTAATAAGCGCAATCGTACCATGCTTAAGCTCGCCAGAAGCGAACGCCTCGGAATGAATATACGAAATCTCCTTAAGCTTAAGCGAAGCTTCAAGAAGCGTTGGATAATCAAGTCCTCTGCCAATCATAAACGTATGCTCAGCAGTAAGCATTCCCTTTGAAAGCTTATGAACGTCAAGTCTTCTGTCAAGAACGTCGCTGACAGCAGAAGGTATCTGTGAAAGCTGCTCAATAAAATGCTTTGTGCTGTATTCGTTAAGCAAGCCGCGCTGATACGCCATTTTTGCCGCAATAAGATAGAATACAGAAACCTGCGTAGTATATGCCTTAGTTGAAGCAACCGCAATTTCTGGTCCTGCGTTCGTATAAATTACGTTCTCGCTCTCACGCGCAATAGTAGAGCCCTTTACGTTAACGATAGAAAGCGACCTTGCACCCTTGCGGCGAGCGTATTTAAGCGCTTCAAGCGTATCAATAGTTTCACCACTCTGTGATACACATATAACAAGTGTTCTGTCGTTAATAATCGGGTCGTTATACATATATTCACTTGCCATATTTACAGTTACTGGAACCTTGCAGTATTTTTCGATAATATGCTTACCGATAAGTCCTGCGTGCATAGCAGTACCGCAGGCAATAATGGTAATATTATCGCATTCGCTGAATATGCTGTCGTCAACGTTATCGCTACTGAAATCAGGCATACCGTCTTTGATGCGGTTCTGAATAGTTTTTTCGATAACCTCGGGCTGTTCCATTATTTCCTTTTCCATATAGAAAGGATAGCCCTTCTTGACGCTATTTTTGATATCCCAGTCGAGCTTAAGCATATCTGGCTCAACAGAATTGCCGTTAAAATCAGTAATAACAATTCCTTCAGGAGAAATTTCGGCAACAGAAAATTCGGGCAGTACAAAGTAATCCTCGCTGTACTCACCGATTGCCATAATATCAGAAGCAATATAGCAGCCGTCCTCATTCTGACAGCATACAATAGGGCTGACGTTGCGGACTGCAAACATCTTATTTGGAATATCATCAAACATAATGCCGAGTCCAAAGGTACCGCTGAGTTCCTTAACTGCCTTTACGATAGCTTCCTTTGGGTCACCCTCATAATAAGCGTCAATGAGCGCTGCTACAACCTCAGAGTCAGTCTGTGAAGAAAGACGGTTTGCTACGCCGAGCTGATTCTTAATTGCAGCATAATTTTCTACAATACCGTTATGAACAAGCGTAACTCTGCCGAACTTATGCGGGTGCGAGTTGTTGTCGCTTACGCCGCCGTGAGTAGCCCATCTTGTATGACCTATACCAGTTGTACCTTTGACAACGTCGCTTTTTTCTACAAGCTTTTCTACTCTGCCCTCGCACTTTGTTACGAGTACTTCATTAAAATCAGGATGATAAACTGCAATACCTGCGCTGTCATAACCTCGGTATTCAAGAGTTTTGAGTCCCTTAAGAAGAATTCCCCTTGCCTCGCTATATCCAGTATAGCCGATAATTCCACACATAGAATTAACCTCGATTCAAATAATTTCTCTTTATTATCCCATATATTGTATATTTTGTCAATATATTTTTACTCTATAAATATATGTTGAAAATGTGCGGTTAATCTGCTAAAATACAAGTATTACTACGAAAAGGAAAAGATTTATGGACATCCAAAAGCAATTACAACAGGAATTTTCACTAAAAGCGTATCAGGTTGAAAACACATTAAAGCTTATCGACGAGGGCAACACCATCCCCTTTATTGCCCGATACAGAAAGGAAGCCACGGGCTCGCTTGACGACCAGTTATTAAGAGCACTGAGCGACAGGCTTACTTATCTTCGTAATCTTGAAGAGCAAAAAGAAAAGGTCATCGCCTCTATAACAGAGCAAGAGCTTATGACTGACGAAATAATGCAGGCAATTGACGCTGTAAAGACGATGACAGAGCTCGAAGATATCTACAGACCCTTCAGACCAAAGAGAAAAACGAGAGCGTCAGTTGCAAAAGCAAAAGGGCTTCAGCCGCTTGCTGACAGAATACTTGAGCAGAGAAAGTCGGATAATCCGAATGAGCTTGCTGCTGAATATCTTAGTGATGAAGTTGAAACAGTAGACGACGCACTTCAGGGAGCGCGCGATATAATAGCGGAAGCTATATCAGATAACGCGGATGACAGAAAGCTTCTCAGATATGCGCTAAAAAGCAACGGTATGATAACGACTAAGGGCGCTGACGATGACCTCGGCGTTTATGAAATGTATGCCGAATACAGCGAGCCCGTCAAATCTATAGCAAATCACCGTACGCTTGCAATTAACCGCGGCGAAAAGGATGGAAAACTGAAGGTTTCAATTGATTTTGACAAAACTATTGCAACTGACTTGCTGAAAAGCAGACATATAACTCAGGTTTGCGCTTGTGCAGACGAGGTTGAGGAAGCTATTAACGATGCGTTTACAAGACTAATCTTCCCTTCAATTGAGCGGGAAATCAGAAACGAAATCACAGACAAGGCAAACGAAACTTCAATTAAGGTTTTCGGCGAAAACACACGCAATCTGCTTATGCAACCTCCAGTTAAGGGCAGAGTTACAATCGGACTTGATCCAGGCTACAGAACAGGCTGTAAGGTTGCAGTCGTATCTGAAACGGGCAAAGTGCTTGATACAGGAGTAATTTATCCCGCGCCCCCTCACAGCAAAATTGAAGAAGCGAAGAAAATCATCAAAACGCTTGTTAAAAAGCACAACGTAAAAATGTTTGCTATCGGTAACGGAACTGCTTCTCACGAAACGGAGGTCTTTGCCGCTGAGGTAATCAAGGAATTAGACTGCGGTATAACATATATGGTTGTCAGCGAAGCAGGCGCGTCAGTTTATAGCGCTTCAAAGCTCGCGGCAGAAGAATTCCCGCAGTTCGATGTAAGCCTGAGAAGTGCAGTATCAATAGCAAGACGACTTCAGGACCCGCTGGCTGAGCTTGTAAAAATTGACCCGAAAGCAATCGGCGTAGGTCAGTATCAGCACGATATGCCACAAAAGGAGCTTGGAGCTGCACTTGACGGCGTAGTTGAAGACTGTGTTAACTCAGTTGGCGTTGACCTTAATACTGCTTCAGCACAGCTTTTAGGCAGGGTTGCAGGTGTTTCCTCGGCTGTTGCAAAGAATATTGTAAAGTTCCGCGAAGACAACGGCCAGTTCACTTCAAGAAGTCAGCTCAACAAGGTTTCAAAGCTCGGTCCGAAGGCTTTTGAACAGTGCGCTGGCTTCCTGAGAGTTGCAGAAAGCGACAACGTGCTTGATAATACAGCAGTACATCCCGAAAGCTACAGCGCCGCAAACAAGCTTCTGAAGCTCTGCGTTGTCAGTGACGAGGACGTAAGAAACGGTAATATAGCAACGCTGAAGCTGAAGGTCAAAACTGACGGAACTTCTGCGCTTGCAGCAGAGCTCGGTATTGGCGAGCCTACGCTTATTGACATCGTTGATGAGCTTTCAAAGCCTGGACGCGACCCGCGTGACGAGCTTCCGCAGCCTATGCTCAGAAGCGATGTTATGGGAATTGAAGATTTAAAGGCAGGTATGGAGCTGAAAGGAACTGTCAGAAACGTAATTGATTTCGGCGCATTTGTTGATATAGGCGTTCATCAGGACGGACTCGTTCACATCAGCCAGATAACTAACAGATATATAAAACACCCGTCAGACGTGCTGAAGGTCGGTGATATAGTTACAGTTTGGGTAATCAGCGCCGACGCAGAGAAAAAGAGAATTTCACTCACTATGAAAGACCCGAATAAGAAATAATAGCAAGAGCGAGGCGTTGCCTCGCTCTTAGTAATTCTAATCAATGTTTTTACACGTTACAAAGTCAATACCCGTTTCAAATATGTTTGAAATAACAACCTTGCCAACCTCAATCGGAGTTTCAAGAATAACGTCGTCAAGAAGCTTCATAGCGTCAAACATCTTGCTTTTCGGAATTGTGCCGTTAGTCTTTACAGGACAGCGAGGCTCAACCTTGCTGTTTGTACGAACGGTAGACGTAACAACTCTTTGAGGATTAGTAACCTCGTTATAGCCGTAAACCTTACCGCGCGGACAGGCGTTGCCTGTAACCTCATAATTGTTATTTTCATCCACCTGCAAATG
>JAFWKC010000073.1 GCA_017514345.1 Eubacterium sp. | reverse complement strand
TGCAATACATTGACGAAAACCCAAAAAAGTGGCTTATGGGAAAAGATGAATATTATAGTTAAAAGCCTTGCAGAATAGTTCTGCAAGGCTTTCTTTGTTTAATATTGTAATTATCTCTTGATGTCGTCCCATTTAACGCCGTCAACCTGGAAGAGGTCGTCGAACTTGTAAACGTTACATTCATCCTCTCTGTGGCTCGGATACCAAACCTGTGCAAAGAACGGATTTGTCTTTGCGATGTTGTCGTAATCCCATGCCTTCTGAGGAACGTAGCACTCAGGACACCAGTGACCGCCGAGAAGAATGAGGTTTGGCGAAGCTTCAAACTCAGCTCCGCAGTAACCGCACTTCCACTTGAGTTTAGTAGCAAGGTCGCCCTTAGTCATCTTGTCGCTAAGGCATTCGCCGCCGCGGAACTTAGCAGCCTGCTTCATATCGTCGATATCAAGCTCTGATTCTGGCTTGCTCTCGTCGTAACCGTGGTCAAGCTTGTAGTTATCAGCGTCGCTCTGGTCCTTATTGAACTGACGGATTTCAAATTCATCCCAGCTCTTCGGGATAGCTTCCCAATCTTCATATGAGCCATAGTAAGCAGAAAGACGAACAGGATTTTTCGTTGCAACCCAGTCAAGTGTACCGAAGTCCTTAGTCTGAGCAAGCTTCTTCATAAACGGCTTAGCTGCAGCTGCAACTGCGCTCTTCGGAAGATATCTCGGAATCTTGAAATAGAATTCAACTTGGTCTGCAAGACGGTTAAAGTATTCCTGAACAGGAAGGTTCTCACGGAAGTGAAGGAATTCTTCAAGCTTGTCGCCGTCAGCGTAAAACTGACCGTGGAAGTTTTTGAGTGTGAACCAATTAGCGTCAAATAGCTTTTCTGGACCTGCAAGACCGAGTGTGCCGAGCAGAAGCTGTTCAAATTCGTAGTTGGAAATTCTGTATTCCTTACCAGAACCGATATTGAAGTAGTGATTCCAGAAGTCAGAGCCGAGGTTGCCTGCAGCGTCTTCGAGTACGAGGTTGCACATAAGTCTGCCTGAATCCTCAACTGTACACCACTCAAGCACGCCGTTAATCGGAACGTGGAACATAATCGGGTCCATATTCTTGAGAATGTTAGGATAAAGGATACCTGACTGGCGCATTACTACCCAGTTCTTGATGCCGCTTTCAACAAACGTGCGCTCAGCAACAACCTTTGATACAGCGTAGTGGTCATAAATAGAAACCTTAATCGGGTCGCCGCAGCGTCCCCAATGGATAGGATAGTTTCTGCCGCCTGTTTCAGCAACTGTGCCTATGTAACATACCTTAACTGCGTCAGGGTCGGGCTGTGAAAGAACAGCCTTGCAGATGTTTTCTGCTGCGCCGATGTTAATTTTTTGTGTAAGATATGGCTTCCAGTCAGCAGCGGGTGATACCATACCGCCTACGTGAAGCACATAATCAGAGCCTGTTACGCCTTCAAGAATTGAATCATAGTCAAGAAAGTCGCCCCATACAATCTGTACGTTCGGCTTTGCCATAAGGTCCTTGAGCAATTCTTCATTCTTTGCGCTCTTTCTTGCAAGAAGCTTGAGGTTAATCTCGTTAGGATGCTTAATGATTTCCTGTACGGCAGCCCAGCCCATATTGCCTGTACCGCCCGTAAGAAATACGGTTTTTTTTGCCATAAATTTTTCCTCCTTAATTTATGAATCAATTTATTCCTTATAATTATAAACTAATTCTAAACAAATTACAAGTGTTCATACAATATTTGTTTAATAAAATGCGATTTTTTTATGTAATTCTCACAAATTCGCTGTTACAGTATTGTAATCAAATTTCAATACTCATTTTGTTGACTATGTTTACTTATAATATTATAATATAGTAAATTAATTAGGAGATTTGTTTATGAATAAAAAACTATTATCTGTTTTTTTAGCTATATTACTTATTTCGTGCATAACGGGGACGTTTCTTGCTTTTGCAAATGATAATCCTGATGCAGTTGAGCTTAATGCCCAGAACTGTACCGTTAAGCTTTCCGCAGAGCTTTTAGCTTATAACGGACAAAAGCAGGAGCCTGCTGTTCAGGTTACATATAACAACTCGTCAGAAACAAAGGCGCTTGCTAAGGACAGCGACTATAAGGTGTCGTATAGTAATAACGTCGAAGTAGGCAAAGCGTCCGTTACGGTAACTGGAATTAACGGTTATACTGGAGAAGTCGGCGCTAATTTCTACATCGTTCCAGCTAAGGTCACAAGTCTGAAGATGACAAAAACAGAAATGAATTCGATTTCCATTAGCTGGAGCAAGGTTCACGGCGCGGGTACGTATCACATATGTGTACACGATGAAACAAATAATTTATGGCATGATTTTTATACAGATGCCTCTAAAAACACTTACAAAATCAGCGGCCTTTCTTTTTCGTGTAAATGTGCAATTATGGTACAGGCATATGCAATCGTTGAAGGCAAGGATTTAGTTGGAGAATACAGCGATACAGTTTTTGCATCAACTAAGGATGCTATCTCAAAACCAGAAGCTGGCGGCTACTGCAACCTTACTTCAAAGCCAGTCGTTACGTGGAAAAAGGTAAATGAGGCGACAAGATATTCTGTTTACCGTTCTGACAGCAAGAATAGCGGCTACAAGTGGATTGCTAACGTAGACGCAAATAAGCTATCATATACCGATAAAAGCGCAAAGGTACATAAGGCATATTACTATGCTGTAAAGGCGGCGCGACCGCTTAACGGTAACCTCGTATACAGCAGACCTTCTGCGCCTGTTTGGATTAAGGCAAAGAAGACCGTTCTTGTAGGCGACTCGATTATGGAAGCTGTAAAGGCGTACAAGGCGCTTCCAGGCGGCTCATACGTTGTAAAAATCGGTATGGGTACGTACACCTTCTACGAAAAGAACTACTTTAAGGTGAAAAAATCTACCGTTACGGGCGTAGAAAAGGTTATCAGTATGAAGCCCGACAGAGTATTTCTTATGTTCGGTATGAACGAAACGGCGTACAAGAAAAACAAGGGTATTATTCAGTATTATGAATATGCAATTGAGGATATCAAAGCTGCCTGCAAGGGCGTTGAAATAGTTATTCTTCCCGTTTCTCCAACAACAAGAACAAGCGGCAAAACTATTCCGAAGAAGAAGCGTATTAACAGCTTTAACTCTGCCGCTCAGAAAATGGCAAAGCGCATGGGCGTAAAGTATTATGACTTTACTGCACCGTATAAGGATAAAAACGGATATCTCAAAAAAGCGTACAACGGCGGCGACGGATGCCATTGGAACAAAAAGGGTACAAAGGTATTCATAAACGAGCTTAATAAGTACGCGAAAGCTAACAGATAAAGGAGGGTGTTATTATGACAACCGCAAAAAATAATACATATATAAAATTAATAAGTCTTGTTTTGGCTCTTATTACGGCAGCTTCAGCCTTCAGCCTTACAAGCGTAACGTTTGAAGCGGCTTCAAAGCCTCAGACGGCATACAATGCTGTTGCAAAGGCTTACGGAAAAGCGTTTCCGCTTAAAAAGAGCGACGTTATCAGCAGTAAAAAAAGACTTATGGGAGTAAGAACGGCTGACCTCAAGAGCTATTATGCAGCTTCAAAGACAGTAGGCGGAAGCAAGTCAAAGGAGGAGTACCTCGTTTTTATTGCTGAGGTTAAGGACAGCAGTAAGGTTAAGTCTGTCAAAAC
>JAFWKC010000003.1 GCA_017514345.1 Eubacterium sp. | reverse complement strand
TGGTGATGGTGGTGGTGCTCCTCCTTTTCAGCCTCGGCTATCGCCTCCTGATAACTGCGTATATCCTCTTTAAGTCCCTGATAATCGTCGGCAGGCGCTTTTGCTTCTGACTCGCCGTCAGCTTCGCTAAGCGCGGGAGCATCGCTTTCCTCAAGAGAAAAGCTTATGCCTGCGTCCTTAACGCTATTCAGAATATCAACCTCGCCATTTCCCGCAAGGTTAGGGTCAATTTGTCTTTTCATCCTCGATTAAAACTCCGCATACAAGATATCTGTTGCTCTTCTGATTAGAAAAGCAGGTTGATAAAATTACAATTTTATCGTCGTTATTTAGCCGACGTCCGAACGATTCGCGAACGTTTTTGTTATTCGTTTCGGGCGACTGAAGCATCGACAGAAAGCTCGCGAGAACTGCCGTATCGTTAAGCTGGAAGCAATTGAGTATATGCCTGTCGTCAAATTTGAAGGCAGACACGATGTTATACGTCAGCTTCCTGCCTGGCATATAGATATAAAACTCGCTGTGCTTGTCGAAAAATTCCTTTTCTTCAAACTTATGAAGCGTTGTAAACATAGTGTCGCCGTAGCCGTTATGACCGTACACAACAGTTACGCTGTCGTCAAAAGCAATCGAATTGCCGAGCTCCGTATAGACGGCGCCGCTTGACAGCCATTTTTTTGTATAAGCGTCGTGCTTAAGGTAAAAGCTGTCGTCTTCGGGGTGGCACACAACGGGATAATCAACCTTCGTTCCAGGCACCTTTATCCACGCGTATATGTCGTCGTTCTGCTTTTGCAGCGACGCAAAATCAATAGGATTTTCCGCCTTCTGCTCAGTAGTTTCCGTCGTCGCAGCAACGCTCGATATAACCTCGTCGCTCTGGCGCGCGGTGTACTGGTTATAAAGATAGAAGCCAAGATAAACCGACGCCGCGAGAATAAGGATTATTCCGAGGAATATCAGAATGCCCCGTCCCTGTCGTCTTTCGTCGTCCTCGCTGTTAACCTGTTTGAATTCTTCGCTCATAAAATCAGTCCGTTTAAACAAAAAAGCCCGTACAAACGGGCTTTTATTTAATTATTAGTCTTCGTTCTTCTTTCTTGCTGCTGCAAGAACTGCGATGCCTGCGCCTGCTACTGCAACAGCTGTTGCTGCGCCTGCGCCTGTCTTAGGTGACTTTTTGCCTTTGTTCTGCTTTTCTGAATCGGGAGCTTCTGTTGTTTCTTCAACGATTGCGTTAGCAACAATCTTGCCCGAATAGCCGTTAAGAAGCTGAATTGTAATCTTGTTACCTTCTCTTGAAACAATCTTATAATCCTTGCCTTCAACCATTCCAGGGAATTCCCAGTCAACAAGCTTACCGTCGCCTGTGTACTCGAAGGTAATCTTTGTCGGGTCGGTAGGGTCACGCGTGATAATTACGTCGTCAGACTCGTTACCGTTAACCTCAGTTGTGATGTCCTGACTCTGTGATGGATGCTCAGGGCTTGCAACTGGTGCCGCAAACGCCGTTGTAGCAAACGCAAGGACCGAAATCAGCATAACTGCCGAAAGAACCAATGTAATTGTCTTTTTCATTTTAAACACCTCAAATATATTATTAAAGATAGTTCCTCACTATAATCAAATAGATTATAGCACGCAAAGCGCCTTTTGTAAAGTCTTTTTTTAAATAAAGAAATATTTGCCATATTTTGTGTGGTAAAAAAGGTCCTATACGCAATATGCATTATGACAGCTGCGCCTTTCCAGTACACAGCTCATAGTATCTGCCCTTTTGCTCAAGCAGCGCAAAGTGGTCGCCACGTTCAATTATCTCGCCATTTTCAAGCACCATAATGGCGTTTGAGTTCCTGACGGTCGACAATCTGTGCGCGATAACGAACACCGTTCTTCCTATCATCAATCTATCCATACCGTGCTCGATGTGCGCTTCCGTACGCGTATCGACGGACGAGGTCGCCTCGTCAAGAATCATAACGGGAGGGTCTGCAACGGCAGCTCGCGCGATTGCAAGAAGCTGACGCTGTCCCTGCGAAAGATTAGCGCCGTCGCCCGAAATTTCTGTGTCGTAACCGTCGGGAAGGTGCCTGATAAACGAATGCGCCGAAGCAAGCTTTGACGCCGCGATACATTCCTCGTCAGTTGCGTCAAGACTGCCGTAACGGATGTTGTCCATAATCGTACCCGTGAACAGATGCGTATCCTGAAGCACCATAGCGAGCGATTTGCGAAGGTCGCTCTTTTTTATACGCTTTATGTCAATTCCGTCGTAGGTGATTGCGCCCTGCTGAACGTCGTAAAAACGGTTAATCAGGTTTGTAATAGTCGTTTTTCCTGCGCCCGTCGAGCCGACAAACGCAATTTTCTGGCCAGATTTTGCGTAAAGATTTATGTCGTGCAAAACGACCTTTTCATCGTTGTAAGAGAAGGTTACGTCGTCAAAAACGACCTTGCCTTCAACGGGAATTCTGCTGTCGCCGTCAACCCAGAACCAGCGCTTGCCCCCGTCAGTCTTAACCTCCTCAAGCGTAACGGTTCCCTCGTCAATTTCGGGCGCGGTGTTCATAATTTCAAACACGCGCTCAGCGCCCGCGAGAGCCGAAAAGATGTTATTCATCTGGTTCATAATCTGGTTAATCGGCTGAGTGAACTGCTTTGAGTTGCTGAGGAAGGTGAAAAACGTTCCTATATCGAGCGAGCCCATAAGCACAAGCATTCCGCCAGTAAGCGTAATTGTTGCATACGACGCGTTGTTGATGCCCGTTGAGCACGGTCCCATAATGCCCGAATAGAAATTCGCCTTTTTTGCGACCATACGGTAGTTATCGTTAAGCTCGTCGAACTCGTCCTTTGCCGTCTGTTCGTGATTAAATACCTTAACGACCTTCATACCCTCCATAGTTTCCTCGATATTGCCGTTCATCTTACCGAGCGCCGCCTGCTGCGACTTATAGTACTTTCTCGTCTTTTTTGCAATAAAGACTGAGTTAATCACCATAATGATTAAGAACACAAGTGCAACGAGGAAAAGCTGCCATTTAAGGTAAATCATCATAATGATGATGCTGATAAACGAGAATACCGACGAAACGAGCTGAACGACAGTCTGCTCAAGCATCATCTGGATATTATCAACGTCGTTTGTAAATCGGCTCATAACCTCGCCGTGCGTTTGCGCGTCAAAGTATTTCAGCGGCAGGGTCTGGAGATGGTCAAACAAATCCTTACGGATAATATTTGTCGTCTTGTAGGCGATGCGCACCATAATTTTTGCCTGAATAAAGCTGAAAAGCGAAGCGCCGACATAAAACGAGGATACGATAATCAGGTTTTTAATCAGCAGCTTTATTCCGACGGTTGCAAAATTGTTTGCCTTAATCGAATCCGCAACATCGTTCAAAATCGGCTTAAGCCAGTAGGACGCGCCCATCTGGCACGCCGTTCCGAGCGCGAGCATAATAAGCACAACAATAAGCAGGTACTTGCTTCGTCCGATATATTCGAGTATACCCGTAAGTGTTTTCTTGGCGTCCTTCGGTTTAACAACGCCTGGATTTCTTCCGCCCATAGGTGGCATTATTCAAGCACCCCCTTTTGCTGAGTTTCAAAAATCTCTTTATAAATCTCGCTTGTATTAATAAGCTCGTCGTGCGTGCCGCAGGCGTCAATTTTGCCGTCGTCAAGCACGATAATCTCGTCGGCATCGCGCACCGACGAAATACGCTGAGCAATAATAATTACGGTTGTGTCGCTCAGGCTTGAATAAAAGCTTTCGCGGATTTTTGCCTCTGTTGCCGTATCGACAGCTGAGGTTGAATCGTCAAGGATAAGAATTTTCGGTGATTTTATCATAGCTCTTGCTATACAGAGCCTCTGCTTCTGGCCGCCCGACAGATTAAGTCCGCCCTGCGCCAAATCAGTATCGTAGCCGTCGTGCTGCTCCATAATAAAATCGTGCGCCTGTGCAGCCTTGCACGCGGCAACAATTTCGTCGTCCGTGGCGTCCTCCTTGCCCCATCGGATATTATCGCGGATTGTACCCGAGAACAAAACGTTCTTTTGAAGCACAACGCCTGCGATATCGCGAAGCGCAGTAAGGTCATAATCCCTAACGTCAACTCCGTCAACGAGCACTGCGCCGTCCGTAACGTCATAAAGACGCGGAATTAGATTTACAAGGCTCGTCTTTCCGCAGCCCGTCGAGCCGATAATGCCTACAACGCTTCCTGCTTCAGCCTTGAAGGAAATATCCTCAAGCACGTTGTCGCCCTCGTGATAGCCAAAGAAAACGTTTTTGAATTCAATTTCGCCCTTTGGTGCTTCTGGAACGTAGGGATTATCTGGATTAACGATATCAATTTCTGTATCAAGCACCTCGACAACACGGTCGCCGCACGCCTTTGCTCGCGTTATCTGGAGCATAAGCAGCGACACCATCATAATGTTCATAAGCACCTGAACTATGTATGAGGTAAGAACGGAAATCTGTCCTACGTCCATATCGCCCGCCGCCGCACTCTTTGCGCCGCGGTAGTAGATAAACATAATTACAACGTTCATAAGAAGCATCATAATCGGCATAACCGTTACGACAAGTCCGCTTGCCTTTGCGCCCTGAGCCGCAAGGTCGTCCGAGGCTGAATGGAATTTTTCCTTTTCTCTGTCCTCGCGGACAAACGCCTTGACTACTCTGATGCCGATTAAGTTTTCCTGAACTACGCGGTTTACGTTGTCGATTTTCTTTTGCATTTTCTGGAACATCGGAAAACCGAATTTGAGTACAACCACAACAATCACTATGATTATCGGTAATAAAACGAACAGTATGGACGATATTTTTGAGTTGATTTTAAACGCAAAAAACGCCGCAACGATAAGCAGCGCAGGAGCGCGGACCAGAATACGAAGCACCATCATCAGCGTATTCTGGAGCATTGTGACGTCGTTTGTCATTCGCGTTGTAAGCGACGATGTCGAAAACGCGTCAATATTCTTGAACGAAAACGCGCTGATTTTTTCGTACATCGCCTTGCGTAATCTATAGGAAAAACGCTGGCTTACAACTGACGAGGCGTGCATAGTTGCAAGTCCGCCAAACAGTCCGACAAGCGCCATAAGGAACATTGCGCCGCCCATAAGAAATACAAATGAGGTCACCTTTTCGCCGCTTTGAGCAGCCGCGGAAACCTTGTTGTACACTGTGTTTGCGAGCGACGGAAGCGACATTTCGCATATTGCTTCTATAATCATTCCCGACGCGCTGATTAAGCACAGCCAGCCGAGCCCTTTAAGGTAACGAGATAGCTTTTTTATCATATTTTCACTCCCCTTTCGGAGGATAATTCAAGTGATAACCTATATTAACATATTTAAATTTTTAATTCAATACTTGTAATATGCAATTTTTTATTGATTTAACAGACTGATTGTGATAAAATGTTTATTTGATATTTGAGAAGAACGGGATTATTTCAGTATGACTTACGATTTATGCGACTACAACGCAGTAAACAGTCTGTTAAAGAAATACGGGTTTACTTTTTCAAAAGCGCTCGGACAAAACTTCCTTGTTGATGATTCGGTTTGTCCCGCTATGGCGGAGGCGCTGAAGGCTGACGCGGACACGGGCGTTATTGAAATCGGTCCAGGTATAGGCGTACTGACAAAAGAGCTTTGCCGCGTTGCAGGCAAGGTTGTTGCAATTGAGCTTGACAAAAGGCTTTATCCTGTTCTTGATGAAACGCTCGGTGAATATAATAACTTTGAGCTTGTCAAAGGCGACGCGATGAAGCTTGATATCGCAGAGCTGATAAGCGAAAAACTTAGCGACTGCGACACCGTAAAGGTTTGCGCCAATCTTCCGTACTACATAACCTCGCCGATTATTATGACGCTTCTTGAAAGCGAAGCGCCGATTGACGAAATAATCGTTATGGTGCAAAAGGAAGCGGCAGACAGGCTTTGTGCAGAAATGGGTACACGAAACGCAGGCGCAGTTACCGCGGCAGTCAGCTATTACGGCAGCGCAGAAATTCTTTTTGAGGTCGGCAGAGAAAGCTTTATGCCGTCGCCGAAGGTGGACAGTGCCGTAATCAAAATCACCGTCAGCAAAAATAACCGTTATAATATCAACGATAAAAAATCATTTTTCACTCTTGTAAAGGCGGCTTTTTCGCAGCGCAGAAAAACCTTTGTCAACGCCGTTTCTTCATCGGCGGGTATTTCAAAGGCTGAGTTAAGCGCCGCGCTCGACAGGCTCAATATTGAGCAGTCCGTCAGAGCTGAGAAACTTACTATGGAGGATTTTGCGGCGCTCGCAAACGAACTTTTCAGCCGCAAATCATAACAAAATGAAAAATAAGGACAACACGCTTGTTTTCAGCGAATATTCAATACCTAAAGCAGTCGCGGCGCTTGCTCTGCCGAGTATGCTCGGTATGCTGATAAACATTGTATATAATCTTGCAGACACGTTTTTTGTAGGGCAGACAGGCGACGCCAATCAGGTTTCGGCAGTTTCGCTGTCAATGCCGCTGTTTCTGCTTTTTATCGCGCTTGGAAATCTCTTTGGCGTGGGCGGATGTGCGTTCGTCAGCAGAAGTCTTGGCGAGGGCAACCGCGATATAATCAAAACGATTTCAGCCTTTTGCATTTACGGCGGAATTATGGCGGGCGTTGCGCTCGGCGCAGTATTTCTGATTTTCAGAAAGCCGCTGCTTTACTTCATCGGCGCTTCTGACGCGAGCATCGGCTTTGCGACAGATTATCTGATGTGGGTATCCTTCGGTGCTCCGTTTATTGTAACGTCAATTACAGTTGGTAACTTAATCCGCGGCGAGGGAGCTGCAAAGGCGTCCGTTACGGGTATGATTATCGGTCAGCTTACAAACATCGTGCTTGACCCGATATTTATTCTCGGCAAAGGCGACAAGCTGTTATTCTTTGATTTGCCGTTCGGCTTTGATATGGGCGTTGCAGGCGCGGCTATCGCAACCGTGCTCGGAAACGTAGTAAGCGTTCTGTTTTTTCTTGTATATTTCCTTCGCGGAAAATCAATACTTTCAATCACACCGAAGCGCTTTGCAGTTAAAAACGGAATTGCAAAGGGCGTTATCAGCGTAGGAATGCCTGCGGCGCTCAACAACCTTCTTATGAGCGTGTCGAACATAGTAATCAATATGTTCCTGTCGCATTACGGCGACACGGCTGTCGCGGCAATGGGCGTTGCTATGAAAGCGAATATGCTCGTCGTAATGCTTCAGCTCGGACTTGCTCAGGGCGTTCAGCCGCTCGTCGGCTACTGCTACGGCGCAAAGAATTATACGCGAATGAAAAAAAGCATTTGGTTCAGTATGCTTTGTAACATAATCATCGGCGCGTCTATGACGGCGTTTTACATATTCTTCAGGCGTCAGGTAATCAGTATGTTTATCGATAACGCCGATGTTATTGAATATGGTACGAAAATGCTGACGGCGCTTATGACGTCAGGCGCTTTCCTCGGTATTATGTTTATCATAAACTTCTCGTTTCAGGGTATGGGAAAAGGCTTCCAGTCGCTTATGCTCGCTGTCGGACGTCAGGGCGTAATCTATTTGCCGCTGCTTATAATAATGGATAAATTAATCGGTATCGACGGTATCATATGGGCTCAGCCCGTTGCCGATTACGTATGTAT